>JAMJQR010000055.1 GCA_023554335.1 Candidatus Benthicola marisminoris | reverse complement strand
GACCTCGGCCATGCGGGCCTCGATCTTCTCCAAGTCCTCCGGCGTGAACGGCTCGGGTACCTCGAAATCGTAATAGAAGCCGTTTTCGATCGGCGGTCCGAAGCCGATGCCGGCGCCCGGAAACAGGTCGCGCACGGCGGTCGCCAGCACGTGGGCGGTCGAGTGACGCAGAGCATAAAGGGCATCCGCATCGTCGTCACCGCGCGTCACGATCGCAACATCGGCATCGGGAGGCAGGGGACGATTCAGATCCCACAAATCTCCGTTCACCTTCGCGGCGACGGCGACGCGGGCCAGACCGGCACCGATGCTGGCAGCCAGGTCAGCGGCAGAGGAGCCGGCAGGGAGTTCCTTAACTGATCCGTCGGGGAGGGAGACCCTCAGCATGGATTCGCTCATCGCATACCCGTCGATGATTCGAGTGATGTTGGACGGCCCTGCAACGCTCGGCCGGGCCGTGAATCGAGGGGGGAAGGTAGAATGCGCCCGGCGAGTTGACCAGCGTACTCGCCCGGCAGCGCCGTCGGACAGTGCTCAGTCGTCTTCCGGCGCCAGCTCGATGCGATCCGGCAGGTTGGGAACCATGCACAGGAACTCGAACGGCTCGGCGGCCGAGGCGCGATACCAGTGAGGAACGCCGGCCGGAATGTACACGACGTCGCCGGCCGCCACTTCGTAGATCTCTTCCCCGATGCCGACGCTGGCCCGGCCTCGCAGGACGTACTGCTCGTGCTCAACGGTATTCGTGTGTCGGGGCATTCCGCCCCCCGGCTGCATGATGAAGCGTCGCATCTGGAAGTTCGGGCCCGTCTCCGGCCCGATCAGCACCTGTCTTTCCGTTCCCGATCCGGCGGGTACCGGCTCGGTCGGGAGGTCGTCGGCTCGCCGTACGTGCACGCTTGGGCTCCTCTCCGAGGTTGGTTTCGGGTCACGACGTCGTGGTCGACGGAAGGCCGCTCAGTCGCGCAGGATTCCGTACCGGCTCACGGTGACGCGGTCCGCGCCGAGGACCACCCACACCTTGGCCCCGAGCGCGCCTGCCAGACGTTCGCTCACGTCCAGCCGGACCGTGTCACCGTCCTCCTCGCGAAGGTAGAAACCGTTCTCGTCTTCTTCGAGGATGCCCACGATCGGCACATCACCGTCCACCGACGTGATTCGATACTCCGAGACGACCAGGGCCTCCCCGTACTCTGACGTGGCGGCTGTCCCGCTGGCCCATACTTCCGCCCCGGCGATCCTTCCGATCTCCTGCTCGTAGTCGCCGAGCACCACCACCGTGGTTTCGCCCTGGAGTACCGTTCGAACGGCGCCTTCACTGCCCAGCCGCCGCACCGTTCCGCGCGCGGTCGCGTCGGCGGCGTCCAACGCCGGGCCGCTCTCCACCACAGCCTTGCGGGAACAGGAAGCCGCAAGCACCGCGAAAGCCAGGATTCCCAAACCGGTAAGAACGAGTCGCATGTCACGTCCCCCATGTGTCAAACGTGCGCCGGTGGCCGGGGCTCAACATGATCCGGTCCCGGCTCTACCTGTTTAAACTTCCTCGTCCAGACCCTTCCACAGGTCGAACCAGAAGCCAAGGTACTTCCACCGGCCCCAGTCTGCGTACACCCCCGCGGCTTCTGAATCGGACACGGCGTGGCCCCCGAAGTAGCGGCTCGTTACGAAGGTCCGGTAGACGGAGTCAATCGCCAGGTAGTCGTAGCGTCCGAGGAACATCAGCAGCGTGGCCGCCGCGTACGAACCGACCCCCTTGATGTCCAGCAGGATTCGCCGCACCTCCTCCGTGCTAGCGTCCGGCTCCCGCAGGGCATCCAGGTCGAGATCCCCCGAGGCGACCCTCTCCGATAGCTCTCTGATGTAGGGGGCCCGGTACCCCAGTCGCACCTGGTCCAGGGTGCTTCCGTCTGCGGCTGCGATCACCTCGGGTGTCGGAAAGGCGGCCGGGAGCCCGGCATCCGCGGGTGCGCTCAGCGGTCCGGGCTCGCCCAGGACCTGGACCAGCCTCTGGATCATCCCCTTCGTCCCGCTCCACTGCACGTTGGTGGTGCAGATCGTTTTGATCGCGTCCTCGAAGACCGTGGGAGAACGGATGAGCCGGCCCAGTCCTGCCGCAGCCTCCCTCCAGCGGGGACCGGCCCGGCGACAGAGCTCGTGAAACGGCCTGAGATCCTCGTCCAGCCGCAACATGACCCGTACGGAGCGGCGGATCGTCGCCGCTTCCTGCCGGGTCAGCTCCCCGCCGTGCTCTACCCCGACCCGCACGCGAGGCTTCTCGCTGTTTCCCGCGCTGGCCAGGGTGACGTATACGACCCGCCCTGGGCCCAGTCTCTCGGTCCGAGTGAGCACCGAGCGGTCCGGATGCCACCGATTCGGCTCGAGGACGGCCCAGCCGTGGGAGTAGACCGTGCCGGCAAAGTCGAACGGCACGGGAGCCGCGGTCGTGATCTCGGTGCGGTGAGTCGTCGCCTTCCCCATCGTACCGCGCTGCGTCATATGCCGGACGTCCTCCACGTCAGCCGCACGCCGTGCGAGACAGTCGAGTCAGGCGGGTGTGGCGTCCGCATTGCGACGGCCAGGATCCGGGCCCGCCCCGCGCCAACCGCCGTCGGCACGACGCCCAACGATCCACCGGCCAATCCGAACCGGAGCCCCGCGACGCCGTCCGGACCCCGACCGGCGGCACACGCCCGGGCGCCGAATCGATCCAGCAGACCCGCCAGGCCGTTCGGGTCGGAACTCTCGAGCCAGACCTCGGCGATTCCCGTGGTTTCGTTTCGATGGGCCAGCTGTCCTGGCGCATCGGGAGAACGGCTTCGCACGTGCACGAAGAAGACGGGACGAAGAGGGTGGCCTTCGGGAAACGAAACCCATTCCATGGCCGCGCTGCGAACCACACGGACCGAGTCCGCAAGTTCGCCAAGGCGCCGCAGTACCGTGTCGGCCGGGCCCGCATCGAGGGCCACGAAGGCCCCGCCCTCGCCATCCTGCAGGAACCGATCGTAGGCGGCCGACAGCTCGTCGGCCGTTCCCGCACCCGTCGCCATCAGCTCGAGGGCCGTGCCGTCCGTGAAACGGACGTGAACGTTCCGGAGCCCGTTGTCATGCACGCGCCCCGGTTTCAGCGAGAATCCAAGGCGTTCCTCGAACTCCCGCGAAGCAGTGGGCAGATCGTGCACGGCGAGCACGACGTGGTCCAGCCCGACCGCCGCAACACGCTCCTCACATGGATCGGGCTGCGCTGCCTCCAAACAGCCGGAGTATGTCAGCAGCACTCCAGCGAGCAGCAGAGCCGCTGATGGGGCCCTCAGGCTCAATAGATGCGCTCCGAGCCGTCTTCCATGACCCGACGCACTCGAACCTGGTTGTCCGTCGACATCTCGAGCAGCCACAGGGTGCCGTCGGGGCCGACCATCCCGCCGGAGGGAGCCCAGCCGTCGGGCGACCGAACCACGATCTCGGTCCGTCCGTCCCGGTCGATACGGATCACCGCAGCGCCGGCGAACGCGGCTACGTATAGTCTTCCCTCCCCGTCCAGCCACATTCCGAGCAGTGCGTGTCGATCCGCGACCTGCATGACCCGGGGTGCGAGGGACGCCAGGTCCTTCTTCCACACGTGCGCCTCCTGGCGCCGGGGATCGGCGCGCAGCAGATCGCGGCCTGCCGTGATCGCGATGCGGCCGTCGGGCAGCGGAAGCGCGAAGCCGGGCTCGGAACGAGGGAGAGAGGTCCGGTACACACTCCCCGTGGCTCCGATCCGAACGAGGGCGGGACCGCCCGAATGCTGGAGAATGTAGGCTACACCGTAGCGATCGCGGACGAAGCCGAAGTCACCGTAGTCCCAGAGGTAGCCGGCCCGCATTGGAATGACGTCGCTCAGCGTCCCGTCCGGATCCAGCCTCCAGACCCGGTGATACGGCCTCCCCGTCGCGTCATCGTTGGTGGCATCCTCACCGTACAGCCGATCCTCGGCATCCAGATAGAGCTGATGCGTGTGGACGCCGATCACGGCCAGTGTCCGGGTCCCGGTCGGGGAGATCTTCCAGACGTTCTGCAGATCCGAGTAGTAGACGAACCCACGGCTGTCCATCACCAGACCGACCGGCGGGTGGGCGTCAGCGGCGCCGGGCCCAGACAACGCCATTGCCGCGGTCACGACTGCGATCGCTCGTCTCATCGGGGAGATCCTCCTCAATCTACCTGCAGGGACCGATGGACTTTGGCGCCCTCGAGCGTCGTGAGGCAAGCGGATTGGTGTCCGGCTCTACTCTTCTGACCAGACTTCCGCCTCGAATACGCTCAGGGTCACGTCCGGGTCCAGCCAGCTCGAAAGCGGCAGGCCCGCTTTCGAGCAGGCGCCTTCAAGGAACTCGCTCCGATCCCAGCCCTGCTCGATCGGCACCTGCGGTAGCAGCAGACCCGTCCCCCGGGGACTCGACAGCAGGAGCCCGTGCACCCCCACACGGACGTCCTCGGGCCGGGCCTCGCGCATCGGTTCGAGTGCGCTGATCTCGAATACGAGCCCGGGGAGCTCCTCGAGTGTCACGGGGGTGAACCGGGGGTCGTCGAGGGCGGCCGATACCGCCACCCTGCGCACGCATTCAGGCAGTGGACGCCGGGCCGGGACCTCGCCCCGACAGCCGCGCAGCGTCCCGCTTCCCCTTGCGCGCAGCGTCACGAACGCTGAACGAGGCTCTGCCATGTCCTGAAGCACACCCTCCGGGATCGGCGGCGACTCACCGCCGAGGCGCCGGCGGACGCTCTCCCGGGCAAGATCCAGTAGGGCGATTCTTGCCGCCGGGTCCACCGGCATCAGGGCGAACTCGGAGGCGTCCGCTCGAGTCGGGCTACCCAGCCTCCGCCGGGGGCGAGCGTCACGTCAAACGGCTCGCCTGCCTCGATCTCCACAGACAGGCGCCGGTAATCCTGCGGATTCCGGGACGCGTTGACACCGTCCCGGAACACCTCGGCGGACCACGTGCCCTGGCCGAGGAAGTCCGTGGACAGCGACAGCTCGCGTGGGTCCCAGTCCGTCATCGCCGCCAGGTACCATGAGTCTCCCCATCTGCGGGCCACGGCCAGGTAGTCGCCGACTGCCGCCACGAGGACCCGCGTCTCGTCCCACACCGTGGGGACGGCGGCCATGAACTCGGTGCACTCGCGTTCGCGAAGGTAGTTGGAAGGCGAATCGGCGAGCATCTGCAGTGGACTCTCGAACACGACGAGCATCGCCATCTGGTGCACCCTGGTGCCGAGGCTCATCGGACGGTCGAACACCGCCTTGAACTGATCCTCGGTCGCGTTGATCATTGCGCCGGGCGTGTAGTCCATCGGTCCGGCTACCATGCGCGTGAATGGAAGCGTGAGATTGTGCTCGGGCGTCGGATGCGGGCTCCACTTCACGTGCTCCAGCCCTCGCACGCCCTCGCGAGTGAGGACGTTGGGATATGCCCTCCGCAGTCCGGTCGGCTTGTACGCACCGTGGAAGTCCACCAGGAGGCGGTGGCGCGCGGCAGCCTCGGCGACGCGCCAGTAGAACTCGACCATCGGTTGATCGTCACGCTGCATGAAATCGACCTTGATCCCGGCGGCGCCCCAGGCTTCGAACTGAGCCAGTGACTCTTCGAGCCGGTCGTCCAGGGATTTCCAGACCACCCACGGGATGAGCCCGACGTCCCGTTCCGCCGCATAGGCGAAGAGCAGCGGGAGATCCACGTCTGGATTCCTAGCCGTCAGATCTGCGGGGTCCGACCAGCCCTCGTCCAGGATGACGTACTCGACGCCGTGGTCGGCTGCGAAATCGATGAAGTAGCGGTACGTGTCGGTGTTCACCCCGGAGACGAAGTCGACTCCGGTCAGGTTGAGGGCGTTCCACCAGTCCCACGCTACCTGGCCCGGCCGGATCCAGTTCGGATCCTCGATCCGCAGTGGCGGGGCCAGACGCCACACGAGGGTGCTCCTCACGAGGTCTGCGTCCTCGTCGGCCACCACGAATACCCGCCACGGAAACGTCCGCTGACCCTCGGTCCTCGCGAGGAAAGGCTCTCGCGAGACGACGCGCACCGTGCGGTCGCTGACCTGCTCTTCCCGGGCCGGATACGCCGGGAGGACCCCAGCCAGCGCCGCCGTTCCGGTGCCCGCGAGGTACAGCCCGGGGTAGGATCTCAAGTCCGCTTCCGTGATCGCGACCTTCAGGCCGTCCGGCCACCCCGCGAGGACCGGCAGGCTGGCCATCAGGCCCTCCGGCACCTCGCTGGCCAGCAACTGCTCGTACAACCGCTCCGAATGCGTCAGGAAGCTCTCCTCGCTCGGAAACCAGAGAGCTGGATCGCCGGCGAAGTTCACGCGAAGATCCTCCGAACGGACGCCGAGCGGACCCTCCATCTCGGTCCGGAACCGAAATGCGACCCCGTCGTCGTACGCCCGAGCATCCAGCCCCCACCCTTGCCCGAGATCTAGGGATAGAGCGGTGTACCGATCGTGGATCCGGGAGGCCTTCTCCGGCACGATGGGCTCGAGCCACTCGTCCACGTCATGCCTGTCCACCAGGACCGGGGCCGCATCGGTACCGACCGCCGGTCCGTCCACGATCTGCATTCCTATCGCCGATGCGGCGACGAGCTCCCGGCCGTCGAGGGCGATCCGGTAGGTGAGCTGGTCCCCCGCCCTGAGCGACAGAGAGAGGCGGCCGTTCGGCGATGTCACTTCCCAGGAGGCCGAATCCTGCCCCGCAGCTGCGGGCGCGGACACCAGCAGGAGCGCCAGGAACACGGCGCCCGACCACGTGCTCTGCATCAGGACCTCCGGTCTACGGGTGGCGCCATCTTCCGATATGACCCGTTGATCGTGATTCTCCAGCCCTTCTCCGTATCCACGCGCACTTCTTCCGTGGGGACCACTGGCAACAGGCCCACGGACTCGAGAGCGCCGTCGAGCTCATCGGCTTCGACCAGATAGTGCGTGCCCGAGTGGAAGCCCGCATAGGCGTTCTCTTCGCCCTCCACGCGGCTGATCGCCTCCCCGTGCGGACGTGAGCGAGGGCTCCAGGACGCCACCAGCAGGCGACCGTCCGGAGCCAGGCAGCGTCCGATCTCCTCGATGGCCCCGGACCACTGCGCCTGGGTCGTGGCCTGGTGCAGGACGCCGAGAGCGAGGGCGAGTTCGATCGAACCGTCTTCCAGGAATCCAAGATCCTCCATGCTGCCCAGTTGTACCCTGAGCTCGGCCTCTCGTCCGCCGAGAAACGGCGCCACTCGCTCCCGGGTGCGGGTCACCATCGCCGCGGACGAGTCTACGGCGACCACATCGAATCCGCGTTGGACGAGTGCGACCGTGTTGCGGCCGGCAGCGCATCCGATGTCGAGCACTCGTACTCTGCCGGGCTCCGCATATGTCTCGAGCAATTCGAGAAGGCGTACGTCGGGCTCTCGATCCGTGAAACGCTCGACGGCTTCGGCACTCTCCCAGAACGAGTCGGCCTGCATGGACGTCATCGCGTCGCGCGCTCGTGCGGCAGGAAGTCGGGTGGGATCTCGTTCCCTGCCCGTTCCTGATCGAAGATCCAGCTGGTGATCCACCAGCGAGTACCGTCGTGGTAGAGCTGGATGCTGTTGATCCCACGCCCGAACACCTCGCCGTCCGGCTCGCGACCGGATGCGTACGTACTCCACACGTGGGCGACGTTGCCGAACCTCTGCACTGTGCGGTGGATTTCCCACTCGAAGAACGAGGCGGCGTCTGGATCGCCGAAACGGTCGTGATACTCGCCGAGCGTCATCGTGCGAATGACCGGCACACCCTGGTCGTCGACACCGGTGATGGCGACCAGGGCATCCGGGTGGTGAATCCACTCGTCGCGCGCGCGGTCGGGAGCCGTCCCGGCTGGACGTGAGACGACCTCGTAGTAGGCGGCCAGGATGCCGTCCAGCGATTCGACGTCCTCCGCACGTCCCCCTCCGACCTGTCCGAGCGCGGGATGCGCTGACAGGGCCAGGAGAACCAGGGCGATCGGGGCAACTCTCATATCACCTCCCTTTGATGCGCGTGCCGTGCCGGCGCGCTCAGCCGTCGGACTCGCGCCTCACGATCGTCACGATCTCCTCGGGCGTCCGGGCACGGAAGTCGGGAGCCTCCGGCCATCCGTCCGCCGACTCCCCTCCGTACAGCGCGGCGATGCTCCATATCTGCAGTGTCGGAGCCTTCTTCGCGATCTCGTCACGAGCGCGCGCCACGCACAGCGCATCCGTCGGGTGATCCCCGATATAGAACGCCACACCCTCGCGTACGCTCAATCGGTCGAGGCAATCCAGAAGACCGTCCGGCGCCGGCTTCTGTCTCCCCGGCGCCACCTCCTCGTAGCCGAGCACGTGATCGAACCTGCCGCCGAGTCCAAGGGGCTCGAGGGTGGCCGTGATGATCCGACGGGAGTTCTGGGACACGATGCCGTGCGGCAGGTGTCCCAGCGAATTCAGAGCGTCGGTCACACCCGCGAACGGCAGCACGGGCGTCCCGTCCGAGAGTTGTCGCTCGGTCCACATGCGGCCCGCCGTCTCGAGCATGTCTTCTCTCAGGCCGAACTCGTTCTGATAGAAATCCCGCCAGTTCGTGCACCTGGCCACCGCGTCGTCGTAGTCGGCCACGGAGGTCAGTGCGCCGAAGTCACGCCACGAACGGCCGGTGAGGCCCTGAATGATCGTGCGGTTGACGCTCAGATTCCGGTGCCGGGAATCGACGAGCGTGCCGTCGTAGTCCCAGACGATGGCGCAGTCCGGGACCGTCACTCACCGAACTCCGGAGCCGGCAAGTCGTCACGCGGCAGCTCGTTCACCACGGAGACCACCTTCCACTGGTCATCGGCCCGGATGAGCGACCACAGGTCCACGCCGGGGCGGGCCGGCCGGCCCGTGCCCGGGATGCTGGACTCGTACACGACGTGCACGTGCGCGACGTCTCCGAACTCGGTCACCGCGGCCGAGGTGACCGTCTCCTGGAATCCGCTCACTCCAGCCGCTTCCAGCTGGTTTTGGAAACGCAGCCAGTCGAGGAGAAAGCCGTCCACGCTCATGACCTTCAGGTCGGGCGGGTAGCGGAGGACGATGATAGCCTCGGGGATGAACACGTCCCGCACGACCTCCCAATCCGGCGTGTTCCCATCCGTCCACGACACGAGGTCGTACACATCGCGCACCACTTGCTCCACGGACCGCTCGTCGCTGTTCGTCACTTCCGTCTGGGCCAACGTCGGCGCGACGAGCATCGTCAAGGCGAGACAGGCCAGGCCTGCGATCCTCACTCCAGACACCTGGTTCTCCTTTCTTGTTGCTACGGCTCAGGGATCGCCCGCTCGACCTGGTCGGCGAGTCGGCGGACCAGATCCAGCGCGTGCTCACGGCGCCGGCGCGCCTGCCCGGTGAATATTGCCCGGGCCAGCAGGTACGAGCCCGAGACCGCCACGAGCGGGAAAGCGATCAGACCGAATCCGAGACCCAGGGTCGCCGCCAGAGGGCCGCCCACTCCGAAGCCGACACCTCCCCCCACCCCGCCCATGATTCCGCCGAACAGACTGGCGCTCAGTCCGCCGAGACTCTCCTCCATCCGAATGAGGGTGTGTCCGTCCCGGACCGCGACGAGCACCTGCTGGGTGTACATGTTCGTATCGGTCGCCGAGCTCCAGGTCAGAGTGCGCCCCACGGCGCTGGCCGTTCCCTGCCCCTCGGTCCCGGCCTGGATGGTCGGAATCAGGTCCTCCAGCCGCTCGATCGGCAGCTCGCCGTCGACCCGTCGCTCCACCTCGATCTTGATCGGGGCACCGGCGAGCCTGGCTGCGAGAGACGCCGGGCGGCGAGTCTGGATCTCGGTAGCGGCATCGCGCAACAGGGCAGGGTCGATTCCGGCTTCGGCCGCGATCTCCTGCAGCTCATCCAGGGTCAGGCCGGTGGGATCAGGCGCCGACGGCTCCGCGCGCTGCATCTCCGTCGCCCTGCGCAGGATAAGGCCGACTTCCTTCTCGCTGTACCGGCGCGGGGCCGGAGTCCGATCGCTCATGATCGAATCAAGATAGCCGCTGCAGTTCCAGTCGCGAACCGCGAATCATCCATTCCAGTCGGCGGCGATCGTCGACAGCGCCCGGCCTGCAACGGCGGCCGGGTCGTCCGCCCGCGAGTACTCCAACACGCGGACCGCGGGGTTCCCTCGAATCATGGCCGAGAGGCGGCGCCCCGCCTCGGGGCGAAACAGGCACACGACCGGTTTGCCCATCTGGGCGGCGCGGGCGATCTCGTACCCCACGCCGAGCGAAGGGGTGGACACCTCGGCCACCACCGCGTCCGCTTCGCGCAGCCAGTCGATGTCGCGTGCGTAGATGTGCGCGTCATCCGCGCCCTGCTCCCCTCCGTCGGACAGATCA
>JAMJQR010000054.1 GCA_023554335.1 Candidatus Benthicola marisminoris | reverse complement strand
GTTCGACGCAAACTGCTCCAGGCTCGGGTTGTTCCGCTCCGCCATCCCCAACGCCTCTTCCAGCGTCACCTGACGCATCGCCTCCTGCCCCAATACCTCGCCCGCTCCCAACACCAACACCAGCAGCGCGGCGAACACCGTTCCGAAAGAGTCTCGCATTGGACGCCTCGTAGTCTCTCTTTGGCGCGAACGCGCGCGCCTCGTATGCACGTGCCTTAGACCATGTCTACGTGTGATCGAATCCCTGCGGAGCCACCGTTCGCAGCGGCGACCGATGGCCGCCGCTCCCGGAGCGTCTTCCACTTTCATCTCCGCGCTCAACCGGAGTCTCCGTCGTCAGATCCTCCGGTACTCTCGCGCGACCGCATTTCGCGCCGCTCCTCCTGTTCGTCCAGGAGGGCGCGGTAGCGTGTCACCTGCTCCGGAGTCAGGACCGCCTCGATTCTTGCCCGGGCGGAGTCCACCACGGCCTCCCATTCGGGCCGAACACGGTCCGACACGGCCGAGAGCCGCTCCCGGGTTTCCACGAGAATCGGATCGATGAGCGTTTGCTGCTCCGGCGTGATCCCCAGCTCGTCGGCAAACCGTTCGATCGTGCTCCCGCCCCGCCGCCCGGATTCGCCCGCTTGGGAATCAGCGTTTCGGTGCAAGGCATAGCGCTCGGCTGCCAGGCCCACGGTCAGGCCGGCGGCGAACATCAGCAGGAGGAGGACGGCCGCCCGCCCACGACTCGCCCGTATCATGGGCCCTCGGTCTCATAAATCACGGTCATGACGACGTCCAGGTCCGGGAGACTGTCCTGTCCGAAGGTCGCCGGAAGCGCGTCGCTCGGACGCGCCAGCTCATCGACGGCCACCGCCGCCGTCATCGGTTCGGACCCGTCCACCGTGCCCGCCTGGCGCAGGGCGAGGCCCGCGAAGATCAGCGTCACAGCCGCGGCGACGGGGCTGAGTATCGTGGCCCACTCGGAGACGACGTCGTACCAACTCTCCCGACGCGCGAGCAGCAGCGGACGGGCCTCGGCCACGATCCTGTCGCGCATCCGCCGTCTCGTCAGCTCGTCCGGCCGCAGCCCTTGCAGCCACGCCGGCCATCTGTGGTCACTCATCCGCTTCTCCGTCACTTCGCGGGTGCTCACCGGCGAAGCCGTCCGCCGAACCGATCAACCGCCTCAGGGTCTTCCGGGCGTGGTGTACGTGCGCTCGCGACGTACCCACGGCGATGCCCAGAATCTCAGAAATTTCCTGGTGGCTGTAGCCTTCCAGGTCGTACAGCGTCACCGCGAGGCGCTGCATCTCCGGCAGCTCACCGAGCGCCGTCGTGACTACGTCCCGGGTCAATCCCCGGTGGAGGTCCGACTCCGGGTCGCGGCCGCCCGCCGCTGACACCGGAATCTCCTCGTGACTGCGCAAGACCTCGCGCCGCCTGAGGTTCAGGCATGTGGACCGAAGCACCCGATAGAACCAGGGTCCAAAAGGGCTTCCCGGCTTCAGCTGATCGATCCGCTCCAGCGCCCTGATGAAGGCGTTCTGGACCGCGTCTTCCGCGTCGTGCGCGTCGCGCAGCACGGACAGGGCCGTCGCGTACGCGCTCTCCAGGTACCGATCCACCAGGGTACCGAAGGCGCGTTCGTCTCCCGACTGCACCTCCCGCACGAGGACCTGTTCCTCCGCCAGGCTGTCGGCTGACCTCATGCCGATACCGACTCGTGGGGTCCCCGCCCGCGATGCCGCCGACGCGTATCCGGATCCGGCCCTCGCACCACTCTTAACACATCTCTCTCATCAGGCGTTGCACTCCGCTATGCGCGGATGCTAGACACGGCGCGCCCACACGGGCAAGTACGGGCGGGGCGCGACCGAAATGCCGGGGGACGATTGCTTGCTCGCCGCATAGACTGCGCGCATCTTCAGGCGCTGCGCGAGGCGGTGCCTCGTGGAGAACGAACCCTCAGCAGGCGGGAGCCACGTGACGGAACAGGACAGCCGCGGTCTGGACCTGGCCGCAAGAACGCTGGTGGAGGAGCGAGTGCGCTCACTGCGTCGCCAGGTGAATCGGGAGCTGGATCCGGACGACCTCATACTCCGGCCGACCGCTCCGGCGGCTCGGCGGCATCTGTTCGAGGAAGCGTGCGAGCTCTACTGGAACGAGCTCAACTGGGAGCAGCTCACGAACGAGGAGCTGGTGGGCGGGGGCGAGCTCACCGAGATGGTCTTTCCCGGGCTCCTGGCTCTCGTGGACGCCTGGCTTCCACGCGCGGAGAACGGAGAGCCGGACCGGGACAGGGAGCACAGGGACGTGGCGCACGATTTCCTCCTGTGGCTGGCATCCCGGCTGGTCGCGCTTCGAATAGAGCGACCCGAGGACGGGGCAGACCGAGCGAGAATCGGTAGGGAAATCCAGGTAACGGATGACCTGATCGACCTCGTTTCGTTCAGGCTGTACTGCATTTCCGAGGGCGAAATGGAGAAACTCGCCAACTGACCGACATACGCCCGCACAGGGCGCTTTGAAAACGGAAGGTACCAAGTGAGATCCATCGTATGCGTCAAACGAGTGCCGGACTCCGAGGCCCGGGTTCGAATCGCGGGCGACGGGTCGGCCATCGATTCGTCGGGGGTCAAGTACGTGATGAACCCCTACGATGAGTTCGCTCTGGAGCAGGCTCTGCAGCTCAAAGAGGCCGCCGGGGAAGGGACGGTCACCGCGATCACGCTCGGTTCCGACGAGGCGAAGGAGACCCTGCGGTCGGCTCTCGCCATGGGAGCCGATGAAGGCGTACTTCTTCGCTCGGATGGATCGATGGACGGACTGGTCGTCGCACGCGCGCTGGCCGATGAGATCTCGCAGAGGGAATTCGATCTCGTGTTGTTTGGCAAGCAGGCGATCGACGATGACAACATGCAGGTTCCCGCGATGGTCGCGCAGTTGCTGTCCCTGCCGTGCGCGACGGTGGTGGTGGACATGACTTTGGATTCCGGGACCGTGACGGCGAAGAGGGAAGTCGAGGGAGGCCACGAGATCGTGGAGTTCGAGCTGCCCGGCGTGATCGCGGCCCAGAAGGGACTCAATGAGCCCAGGTACCCCAGCCTGAAGGGGATCATGGCGGCGAAGCGAAAGCCCCTCGAGGAGAAGGACGTCACGGTATCCGAGCCCGGGCTGGAGCTCCTGGGACTCGCGCCTCCACCTGCCCGGCCCGAGCCACAGATCGTGGGCGAAGGACCCGAGGTGGTGCCCGAACTCGTCCGCAGGCTCCGAGAGGAAGCGAAGGTGCTCTAATGGCGACGATTCTTGCGTTTGCAGAGACGAGAGACGGAGCTCTTCGGCCGGTGGCCGCGGAAGTCGTTTCCGCGGCAAGGAGCCTCGCCGACGAAGTTGGAGCGCAGGTCGTCGCCCTAGTGGTGGGGGGACCTGGCACTGCCGACGCCGCCTCGGACCTGGCCCGCCTCGGGGCGGACCGCATACTGGTCGCCGAGGCAGAATCGCTGTCGGTGTACCAGCCGGACCTGGCAGTCGAGATTCTGGCCGGTGTAGTCGGGGACTCGGATCCCACGGCGGTCCTGTTCGCCGCGTCGGCGCAGGGTAAGGACCTGTCAGCACGGGCAGCGGCGCACCTGGGTCTGGCGCTCGCCTCGGAAGTGACCGACATCGAGGTCGCGGATGGAACTCCCGTCGTGACCCGGCCGATGTACGGCGGCAAGGCGTACGGCCGCTTCCGGTTCCTGGGCGCCCCGGCCCTCATCAGCATTCGTCCCAACGTGTTCTCCGTCAGCGAGAGCCCCGGAGAAGGGTCCGTGGAGACACTCCCGGTCTCTGAGGCTACCGTGCCCCGTACTCGCGTCGTGGGCATGGAGGCTGCGGCGCGGGCGGCTCTCGATGTCCGCGAGGCCCCGATGGTGGTCGCGGGAGGGCGAGGCTTGCAGGATGCGGATAACTGGGGGCTCCTCGAGGACCTCGTCGCGGCGCTGGGCGATGGAGCTACCCTCGGTGCCAGCCGCGCGGTCGTCGACGCGGGTTGGAGGCCGCATTCGGAACAGGTCGGCCAGACCGGGAAGGTCGTCTCACCCAATCTCTACTTCGCGGTGGGAATCAGCGGCGCGATCCAGCACCTCGCAGGGATGCGTACGGCTGGCGTTATCGTTGCGGTCAACAAGGACCCGGAGGCCCCAATCTTCGGTGTGGCCAACTATGGCGTCGTGGGCGACCTCTTCGAGATCCTGCCCGTCCTCACGGAAGAGGTGAGGGTCGCGAGGGGAGCGTAACCGCCAATGAGCCCGTCGAAATCGGCACCCGCTGGGCGGGGCATTCAGATGCCCTCGCACGCCTTCCTCATCGCGGCGTTCCTACCCGCCGTCGCCGCGATGGCGCGGCTCGCTCTCCATCTGGAGGTAGGGGTCTGGGCACTCCTGATCTGGCTCCTGGGACTCGCGCCCGTGTTCATTCTGACGCGATACATGGGCTGGCGAGGTGCCTTGCTGGGCCTCGCGTGGACCTCTGCCATGGTCGTGATGGCCGAGCTCTTCGCTTCCTTGATGAGTGGCGGCTCCCCGGACTGGTCACTGGTGGGCACGGTCGTGGTCGTAACCGCATCCGTGGCCCTGGGCGCGGGACTCGAGCGGCAATGGTGGGCGGCTGATCGGGTGCCTGCAGCGGCCCCTCCCGCACAGGAAATGCAGGATATGGATGTCGGCGCCGTCCCCCAGGGGGAAGTCCTGCACTACTTCCTGAACAAGCTGTTCGAGGCCGCCCGCCGAAAGCCGCCCCTCAGCATCGTGCTGCTCGAGATCGACCGTTTCGAGGAGTACATGGAGATGTACGGCGGCGCGAAAGTGGGGGAAGCTCTCGACATCACGATCGAAGCGCTCAAGTCGCAGACTCGGGCGTCGAACATGTATGGCCGCTTGGACGGCCGACGCCTCGTCGTGTTTCTCAACGGCGAAACGCTGACCGCGGCCTACGGCTTTTCCACTCGGGTGCTCGATCGGGTCGCGGAATTGGAGGTTCCCTGGAGCGGGCGGATCACGCTCAGCGCCGGGGTCGCAGGCTTCGATCCGTCGATGCCCAATCCGGACGCGCTCGTCGCGCGTGCGCGCCAGGCCCTGGATACGGCGCGGCGAATGGGAGGCGAGCGCGTCGTGGTCGCCGACGGTTCAACCGGGGAAACGCTGGTCACCTCGGGTATGACGGTGGTCGGACTCGACGGGCAGGTCAGGGAAATCCGCGATACCGTCTGAGCAGTCCGACCGGGTCTAGTACTCGACTCCGCCGCCGTCCTCGAGCCGGGCGCGGACACACGAGGCGAAGCGCCGCAGGAGAAGCTCGGCTGCGCCCGCCAGGAGGCGGCGTATGATGGGGCCCTCCAGCCGGCCACCGAGGCGCACGCCCAGGCGCACATCGACATCGGTGACCGCGCGCTCTCTCTGGGTGAGCCGACTTCGCATCCTCAGGTCAGCGGCTCCGTCACCCGAGGTTTCGGTCGCGGTCGCGGCCATCAGGACCGAGTGACCTTCCCGGTCCATTTCCTGGAAAGCGGCGTGACCCGCGAGCGTAGTGCCGAAGGGGCCCACCTTGAGATCGACCTCGCCCACGAACCGTCCGTCCTCGATATCCAGGAGGTGGGCGCCGGGCATGCATTCGGCGATGCGGTTCGGATCCGTGAGAAATTGCCAGACGTCGCCAACGGGTCTCCGAACCTCGAAAGCTCGGTGCAGGCTAATGGACAATCGGTCCCCTCCGGGATCGGGAATCGCGGGATGTCGAGCGGAACGTGTATGGCTCCGTTCCGCACCGTCAAGCTCTCAGTCCCGAAGTGGGACATCACACTCTACATTAGGGACATGAGCCTGAGCGAGATTCAGCGTCACGTGGTGGATTGGGGGAACAAGGGCGAGCCCTGGGCGGAAGCCGCGCTCGTGGGCGTGCGCAGGTCCGCGCCCCGCCCCCCGGGGGCGAGGTTCGCGGTCGGAATGGACGGTTCCACGGCCGGGTCGATTTCAGCCGGCTGCGTCGAGGCCGATTTGCGGGAACACATGCTCGCCGCGCTCGGCTCCACACCCAGGGCAGATCCCCGGATCGTGACCTACGGCATCAGTGACGAGGCGGCGCTGGGGGTCGGTCTCGCCTGCGGAGGCGAGATCGACGTCCTGATTCGCTGCCACGAGCCGGGCGAGCCGGTGTGGGCCCGCCTGCCCGCGCTGCTCGCGGCGGCGGCCTGCAGCCAGGCCCGCGGCGCGCTGCTCACCGGGCTGTCGCCCGGAATCCTGGGTTTGCAGCGTCTCTTGCCGTCCGAAGGCA
Organism: Candidatus Benthicola marisminoris; assembly: GCA_023554335.1. GTDB lineage: Bacteria > Gemmatimonadota > Gemmatimonadetes > Palauibacterales > Palauibacteraceae > Benthicola > Benthicola marisminoris. The sequence continues at coordinate 270 of JAMJQR010000054.1, read as the reverse complement.
GCCCTGTAGGCACCTGGGGCGACGCGGCTCTCGACCGCATGGTCCCCGGCCCGACCGAAGACCTGCTCGTCCGCGAGGGGTCCGAGGCGCTCGATCTGGGCTCGGGTCACCGGGTCTTCGTGGACCGGGTTCTGCCTCCACGTCGCCTGCTGATCGTGGGGGCGACCCCCGTGGCCGCCTCGCTGGCCGCCATGGCTCCCGGGGTCGGTTACCGGGCCACCGTGGTGGACCCCCGACCGGTCCTCGCCGAATCCCCGGGTTTCGAGGGGA
>JAMJQR010000053.1 GCA_023554335.1 Candidatus Benthicola marisminoris | reverse complement strand
CGGCCACGCCGACGAGAGCGACGGGATCGAGGAATATGACAATCCGCTTCCCGACTGGTGGCTGGGGCTCATGTGGTTCACCGTGATCTGGGCCCTGGCCTACGCGGTTCACTACCACTTCATCGGCAACCGGTCGCAGGAGGGCCGCCTGGCCCGCGAGATGCAGGCGGCAGAGGTACGCTGGCCCGTCGAAGCCGCGGCCGCGATTTCGTTCGCAATCACTCCGGAGGCAGTCGCCGCAGGAGAGGCCGTGTACATGCAGAACTGCGTTCCGTGCCACGGCGCGGCCCTGGAGGGCGGGATCGGCGCGGCCCTGAACGATTCCGAATGGATCCACGGAAGCGACCCCGAGTCCGTGATCCGGGTCATCGACGAGGGTATCCTGGACAAGGGCATGATTGCCTGGGGACCCATCCTGGGACCCGAGAAGATCAACCAGGTGACGGCCTACGTGCTGGACAAGAACGCGGAATTCGTGGGAGAGCCGGTGGGCGACGCCTCAGCGGAGGACGCCGGGGACGCTGAGCCCGCGAGCGAATAGACGTGCTGGGATTCTCACACACGCGGGAATGGGTGTACCCGCAGTCCATCAAGGGCCGGTTCATGACGATCCGGCGCTGGACGTTCCTCGGACTGCATCTTCTGCTGCTCGCGGCCCCGTGGGTCATGATCAACGGCTACCCGGCCATCCTGATCGACCTGCCGGCACGCAGGTTCTATCACTTCGGGTACATCTTCACGCCGTCCGATTCCATCATCCTTCTTCTTCTGCTGTGGTTCGCGGCGTTCTCACTGTTCTTCTTCACGGCGATCTTCGGCCGGATCTGGTGCGGATACGCGTGTCCTCAGACCGTATTCCTCGAATCCTGGATCCGTCCGGTGGAGCTGTGGATCGAGGGAGATCGGCTGACCCGGAAGCGGCGGGACGCCAGAGGGTGGACGTTCGACCGGGCGTGGCGGAAAGCCGCCAAGTGGACGGTCTTCATGGCGGTGTCCGTGTTCCTGGCCATGGCCATGATGAGCATCTTCGCCGGGGCCCGGGAACTGTGGACCGGCCGGGCCGGACCGGTGGAGTACTCGCTCACGGCCATCATCGCCCTGTTCTGGTTCTGGGACTTCACGTGGTTCCGCGAGCAATTCTGCAACTACGTGTGTCCTTACGCCCGGTTCCAGAGCGCGCTCGCGGACGACGAGTCCCTGATCATCACGTACAGCACCGAGCGCGGCGAGCCCCGTGAGGCGGGGAAGAAGGCCGCGCAGGATGGCCGCTGCATCGACTGCAACAAGTGCGTGGCCGTGTGTCCGCAAGGTATCGACATCCGCGACGGCTTCCAGCTCGAGTGCATTCAGTGCGCCCGCTGCATCGACGCGTGCTCCAGCGTCATGAACCAGCTCGGGCACCCGACGCTGGTGGCGTACGGATCGGTGGCGGAAGAGCAGGGGCGGAAGCCGCGGCGCTGGCGTCCACGGACCTTCGTCTATGGGACGCTGCTGCTGGCCATCATGGTGGCCGTGGGCGTGCTCGTGGCCACCCGGGTGCCCTTCGAGGCGACGGTGAATCGGGCGCCCGGTTCGCTGTACATCACGGACGAGGACGGCTCCACACGCAACACGTACCTCCTCAAGATCACGAACAAGGACCCGAGTCCGGAAGCGATTCGTTACGATATCTCGGTATCCGGCCTGGACGGCGCGGAAGTGATCTCGCAGCCCGTGGAGCTCAATACCGCCGAGTCTCAGACCGTGCCCCTGGTCGTGCGGGTCCCCCCGGATTCCCAGCTCGATCGCACCACGGAGTTCGAGGTGAGCGTCACGGACGGTGACGGGGAGATCATCCTTCGTCCAACGTTCAAGACGGGAGCGGAGATTGGCTCAACCAGTCCGTAAATTCGACCGCCTGGTGTGGCCGATCGCCATCATCGTCGGCCTCCTGATCGTGATCATCATGAATGCGATCTTCATCTACGTGGCCGTGTCCGACAAGGACGAGGTCGTTCCATCGTACCAGACGGAAGCGCGCTGATCACGTCTCGCTGTCCCCACTGCGGCACCCCCGTCGAAGGCCCGGAGGACACCTGGTGTTGCCACGGGTGTGAGCTGGCAGCCGCCATCATCCGGGGCGCCGGACTCGAGCGCTACTACCAGGATCGCGAAGACTACGCGCCTCGGCCCGGTCCGCTGAGACCCGGGTGGGAGGCCGTCCCGGTCACCGTGCGCGAGGACGGGTGCGCCGAGGTGAAGCTCGTGTTCGACGGGCTTCGCTGCGCGTCCTGTGTTTGGGTGACGGAGCACGTGCTGCAGGCCACGCCCGGGGTCCGGGAGGCGCACGTGAGCTACGCCACCGGCCGCGCCAGCCTGCGGTGGGATCCGGAAGAGGTGGACCTGGCAGCCCTGGCAGGGAAGGTTGCGGCCCTCGGCTACCGACCTCGCCTGCTGGGAGAAGAGAGTCAGCCGGATCGGGGCCTGATGATCCGACTCGGCGTCGCGACCTTCGCCGCTCTCAACATCATGATGATGTCGGCGGCCCTGTACCTGGGCTGGATCTCGCCGATGGAGGAGCGGTATGCGGCGCTCCTCCGGTGGGCCTCGCTCCTCCTAGTGACTCCCGTGGCCCTGTGGTGCGCGGAGCCGTTCTTCTCGGGCGCCATCCAGGGACTGAGGAACCGGGTCCTGCACATGGATCTTCCCATCGCGCTCGCGGTGGCGGTCCTCTACGTGCACGGCCTGCTCGCGACCCTGCTCGGGGGCGACACGTACTTCGACTCGCTCTCCATGCTCGTGGCCTTGCTACTCGCCGGGCGCATGCTCGAGGGGCGCGGCCGCCGTCGCGCGGCGGAGGCGGCGGTCTCGCTGGCCGCGGCGCTTCCAGCCACGGCCCGCCGGCGAACCGGGGAGGCCGTCGAGATCGTGCCAGCCGACCGGCTCCAACCGGGAGACCTGATCGATGTGGGCGCAGGCGAAGAATTCGCGGCCGATGGAGTGATCGTGGAGGGGGCGGCCACGGTCCGCCTGGCCCTCATCACCGGCGAGGCCGAGCCCGTGGCTCTCTCGGCCGGGGACGAAGTCGTCTCGGGGGCGGTCCTCGTCGATGGAGCCCTGACCGTGCGCGTGGAGCGCGCCGGCGACGAGACCACGCTGCAGCGAATGGCCGCGGAACTCCGCTCCGCCGCGGACCGTCCGGTTCGCCTGACCACCACGGACCGTATTGCGCCCTGGTTCACCGGGGCGACCCTCATCGCCGCGACCGGGACGGCCACGGGGTGGGCCCTCGCTGGAGATACGGCCACGGCGCTCAGCGCCTGCGTGGCGGTGCTCGTGGTGGCGTGTCCCTGCGCCCTCGCCCTCT
>JAMJQR010000052.1 GCA_023554335.1 Candidatus Benthicola marisminoris | reverse complement strand
CTCGGCCCCGAGACGGGCCACGAAGAAGGCGTCTACCACGGCGAACAGCGACTCGCCCGCCATCTCCAGCACCATGGGGATGGCCAGGAGGCCGACGGCCCGGTTCAGGCTGCCCTCGGTGAAGTCCTCCTCGGAGCCGTGGACCGCTTCCCGGACGGACGCCCACACGCCCTTCCTTCCGCGCTTCCCGGCTCCTCCGCTGTGCTCCTCGTCGACCATTCGTCTCTCGATGCAAAGCGGGTCGCCCCGCGCCATGCGAAGCGACCCGCCGCCTTCCTGCCGTATCGCGCGATCAGGCGCCGCGCGCTACGTACTCAGGGCAGGGCTGCCACCCAAGCGCCGTTCTCCAACCACGTCTGACGCAGGGCTTCCAGGATCCCCGTGCCCTCGAGCGCGACGAAGTAGTTGCGCACCAGGTTCTGCAGCTGCGGGTCGTTCGCCGGCACCGCGATCCCGATCGGCTCCAGCGTCAGCGGCTGGTTCAGCGTGGCGAAGCCCTCGTTCGGGTAGCGCAGGACCGTGAGCAGGCAGATCGGCATGTCCGCGACCAGCGCCCCGGCCTCGTTGGCCCGCAGCATCGCGATGGCCTCGTCGTACGAAGCGACCGTAGTGAGCTGCGCCTCAGGGAGCATCCTGCGCACGAACGTCTCGCTCGTCGAGTTCGCCAGCGTCACCAGACGGATGTCGGACTCGTTGAGGTCTTCCGCCTCGTCCGCCGCAGCGAGCGCCGCCGAGGTAGTGAGAATCGACTTGCCCGAGATCGTGTACGGGCCGACGAACGACACGCTCCGCGAACGGTTGGCCGTGATCGTCATGCCGGACATCACCAGGTCGACGTCGCCGTTCTCGAGCGCCGGGATCAGGTCGGCGAACGGCATTTCGACGATTTTCAGCTCTACCTTCATGGCTGCGGCGAGAGCGTTCGCCAGGTCCACCTCGAGGCCCATCAGGGCGCCATCGCGGCCCTTCATGTTGAACGGCGGCTGGTTGCCGGACATGCCGACGCGCAGCGTCGAAGTCTCGACGATACGGTCGAGAACCGGGCTGTCCTGGGCCGTCGCATCGGACGGGAAAGCGGACGCCGAGACCGCAACGAGCGCGGCGAAAAGGGATACGCGAATCCAACGTTTCAGCATTCTGACTTCTCTCTTCTGGAGTCTGTGGAGCAACTGTCGGTGTGCCGTCCCATTCAGGGGCCGGGCGGGCAATAGGCCGGGACGGACTCCGGGTGTCAAGCTATACGGCAGACTCTACCAGAATCTCTACTCGAAGCCGACCCGTGGAAGCGTGCGGAAAAGCCCCACCGCCGCGAGGGCCGAGACGCCGAGGAACAGGGCTCCGAGACCGGCCTGTCCGTAGAGGGTATACCCCGCGCCGAACAGGGCCGCGTACACGACGGCGCAGCCGAGCCCCCAGCACGTGAGCGCGGCGGAAACGCTCCCGCTCGCCGGGGTCTCTCCGACCTGGACGACGCGCTCCCAGCCGCGGCCGAACGGACGGATCCGGTCGTAGAAGCCCTGCAGCGTCTCCGTGTCCGTGGGTGCGGTCGCGAAGGTGACTCCGAGCCACACGGCCGTCGTCAGGGCAACTCCGATCACCAGCTGCAGCGACGGGTGCAGCGCGGGAAGGCCGGCCGCTTCGTGACCGAACTGGAACTAGACGGCCACCGCGAACGAGATGACCATCGCAGAGATCTCGCTCCACGCGTTGATCCGCCACCAGAACCAGCGAAGCAGGAAGATCATCCCCGTCCCGGCCCCGATCTGGAGAAGGATCTGAAAGGCCTGGAGCGCGTTCTCCAGCCACAGCGAGACGAGAAGCGCAGCCGCGATCAGGCCCACCGTGGAGAGCCGGGCGACCGCCACGTAGTGCCGCTCGCTTCTTTCGGGGGCGAGAAACCTGCGGTAGAAGTCGTCCACCACGTACGAAGCCCCCCAGTTGAGGTGCGTACTGATGGTGGACATGTAGGCTGCGGCAAGAGACGCGACGACCAGCCCCAGCAGTCCGTGCGGGAGGAAGACGAGCATCGCCGGATAGGCCAGGTCGTGGCGGAGGATCGACGGGTCCACGTCGGGGAACGCCATGGCCAACGAATCCAGAGTGGGATAGACGGCCAGCGACGCCAGCGCGACCAGGATCCACGGCCACGGCCGGAGAGCGTAGTGCGCGATGTTGAACCACAGGGTGGCCTTCATCGACTCCGTCTCGTTCCGCGCCGCGAGCATCCGCTGCGCCACGTACCCGCCGCCGCCCGGCTCGGAGCCCGGGTACCAGGTGGCCCACCACTGCACGGCGATCGGGACCACGAACACGGGTACCGCCACGCGCCAGTCGGTGAAGTCAGGGAGAAGCGACAGCTTCCCGGCGATCTCCGGGTGTGACACCAGCCCGGCGAGCCCACCCACCTCCGGCTGGGCGAGCGCGTAGTAGGCGGCGGACACCGCCCCCACCATCGCGATCACGAACAGCAGGAGATCCGTGACCACTACGCCCCACAGCCCGGACGTAGCCGAGTAGATGACGGTGACCGTCCCGGCGATCAGCACGGTGGTGTACTTGTCGAGTCCGAGCAGGACCCCGCCGATCTTGATCGCGGCCAGGGTGACCGTGGCCATGATCATGACGTTGAAGAACACGCCCAGGTACAGGGCCCGGAATCCGCGCAGGAAGGCGGCCGGCTTACCGGAATAGCGGAGCTCGTAGAAGCCCATGTCCGTGAACACGCCGGAGCGCCGCCACAGCTTGGCGTAGAAGAAGACGGTGCACATTCCCGTGATCAGGAAGGCCCACCACAGCCAATTCTGGCTCACGCCGCCGGTCCGGACGAGGTCGGTGACGAGGTTCGGGGTGTCCGTGGAGAAGGTCGTGGCCACCATGGACGTGCCGAGCATCCACCACGGGAGCTTGCGGCCCGAGAGGAAGAACTCCGCCGTGCCCTTCCCGGCGCGCCGCGCGAAGTAGACACCGACGAGGAGAGCGATCGCGCCGTACGCGCCGACGACGGTCCAGTCTAGGGCGTCCAGCCTCACTCGGGGTCACCGGTGCGGGGATCGGTCACCCGCTGGGCGGCTCGTAGGGAACGCGGATACTCTCCCGCTTCGATGAGTTCTCGGATCCCGGCCCGGACGCGTCCCCGGTCCTTCGGAAACGTCATCCCGAGCCACCGCTCGTCCGTCTCGGTCACGCGCACGGTGAGCTGACGGCTCACCACGAGCGCACCGACGGCGTCGCTGAGGTAGAACTCGGCCCTCGGATCATCGCCGTGCCGGTCCAGGAAGATCGCGAAGCGCTCGTCGAGCGGCCCGAACAGATCGGGGGTCAGTCCCCACAGGTTCATCGAAACGCGCTCGTCTCCATGTAGCTGCCTCGGGGCGCCGGAGGTGGTCTGCCCGAAGATGGTGCCGTCCGCTCCCGCCTCCAGGTCGAGCAGCTCCTCGATGTCCACAAGCAGCCCGTCGTCATCCACCTCCACCAGGGCGCGGGACACCCCGCCGTGCTCGGACAGGGTAGCGTCCACGCGGTACCCGACCACGCACTGCTCGCCGGCCCGGTCCGGCGCTGCGAAGTGGGTTGTGAGCGCCCGATAGGCTCCTCGACCGTAGAAGTCGTCCGCGTTGGCGACGGCGAACGGGCCGTGGACCGATCCCTCCAGGCACAATACGGCGTGCCCGGTTCCCCACGGCTTCACGCGGGCCGGAGGACGCAGCCCCGAAGGAAGGGGCCCGGTTTGCTGCACCACGGTGCGCAGGGGGATTCCGATTCCGAAGCGGTCCCGGAACCGCTGAATCAAGTCGGCTTCGCTGGACGAGCTCACCACGAGCACGACCTCGCCGAAGCCTGCGCTCAGGGCATCGAAGACGGCGTAGTCGAGAAGGGCCTCACCGTCCGGGCCGACCGGCTCGATCTGCTTCGAGCCTCCATACCGGGTCGATAGTCCCGCCGCGAGAATGACCAGGGTCGGATGAAGCATTCGGCGAATCTATGGTGGTCGGGTTCGGGTGCACAGGCGGGCGCGAAGCCGAAGCCACGAGCGGGCCGAAGATGTATGTTGTGTGTCACCCGCACGGCGGGCCGCACATCACCCCAACACGGAACGATCTCATGCGCAGGTCCATTCTCCTTTCGGCTCTATGGCTGGCCCTCGCCGCCCCGAGCGCGATCGCCCAGGACGAGTTGCTCCAGTCCGGCCCGATGCTCGGCTACTCGGAGATGTTCGAGGTGCTTCTGTGGGCGCAGACCACGGAGCCGGCGGACGTGAAGATCGTGTATTGGGACCTGGAGTCGCCGGACGCGCGCATGGAGACGGCGACCGTGCGGACCGACAGGGCGAGCGCGTACACGGCCAAAATGATCGCCGATCGCGTGCAGCCCGGGCGAAGCTACGGCTACGAGCTGCACATCGACGGCCAGAATGTGGAGCGGCCGTACGAGCTGGAGTTCCAGACTCAGGTCCTGTGGCAGTGGCGGACCGACCCACCTGAATTCCGAATCGCCGCCGGGAGCTGCTTCTTCGTGAACGATGCCCCGTACGACCGGCCCGGCGACCCGTACGGCGGCGAGTTCGAGATCCTGGGCGCGATGGTGGAGAAGGACGCCCACGCGATGGTGTGGCTGGGCGACAACTTCTACTACCGAGAGCCCGACTGGAACACGCGCACCGGGATGATCTACCGCAACACGCACACGCGCTCGCTACCGGCCCTTCAGCCACTCCTTGCGTCCACGCACCACTACGCCACGTGGGACGACCACGACTACGGACCCGACAACAGCGACTGGGCCTGGCGCGAGAAGGCCACGGCCCGCGAGATGTTCGACCTGTTCTGGGGAAACCCGGAGCTCGGGCCGCCGGAACTCGGCGGGGCCATCACGACCCGGTTCGAGTGGGGGGACGTCGAGTTCTTCATGCTCGACAACCGGTGGTTCCGCTCGTCGGAGCATCGCATCTCGGGCCACAAGCAGGTCTTCGGTGAGAAGCAGCTCCAGTGGCTTGTGGATGCGATGACCCGAAGCCGCGCCACGTTCAAGGTCATCGTGTCGGGCGGGCAGATCCTGAACCCGGTGGCCGACTGGGACTCGTACGCGACCTATCCCGTCGAGCGCGCCCGCTTCCTCCAGCTGCTGAAGGAGAACAACGTGTGGGGCGTGGTGCTGCTGACGGGCGACGTCCACTACACGGTTCTCTCCAAGCTGGAGCGCCGCGGCAATTACCCGCTGTGGGAGATCACGACCTCGCCGATCACGGCAGGAGTAGCGAGCCTGGACCCGGCGGACTACGACAACCA
>JAMJQR010000051.1 GCA_023554335.1 Candidatus Benthicola marisminoris | reverse complement strand
GCCCGCCGGGATCTACGAACACGGATCGATGTCTCAGGAAATGCCTCCCCCAAGGTATGCGCGATATCCGCGCATCGTAAGCCCGGAGGCTCGGGTCCCGGCTCGCCGGCAGCTCCGGCGCCACGACGGATCCGTTACCTCCGCTTTACCTGAATAGGCCCGTTTGCCCCTTGACAGCGCGCTTAACGGCGTTAATGTAACAGTGTTAACCTAACGCCGTTAAGGGTGCTATCATGATTGAACCGCAGATCGTCGAGCCGGATGCCGCCAGCGAGACCGAGACCGCGATCCTGGAGGCAGCTCGGGACCTTCTCGCCGCGGGCGGAAGGGAGGCGCTGTCCATGCGGGCGGTGGCCTCGAAGGTGGGATTGAGCGCAACCGCCATCTACCACTGGTTCGAGGGCAAGGAAGCCCTGGTGGACCGCGTGGTGCTGCACGGTTTCCGCCGATCCGAAGCCTACATGTGGAAGGCCATCGAAGACCTTCCGCCGGGGTCCATGGATCGGGTCGCGGCGCTGGGCGAGGCCTACATCAGGTTCGCCCTCGAGAATCGAGAATACTTCAAGATCATCTTCGCCATTCAGACCCCGGTTCCGAGGCACATCGACGACGTGCCGGGTCAGGGCGGGTACCGGGTCCTCCGCCAGTGCGTCATAGAGGCGATGGAGGCGGAAAATATTCGCCGCACCGACCCGGACGTCGTGGTCCTCTACCTGTGGTCTGTGGTGCACGGCCTCGTGACGATCTTCATGGCCTGCGATCCCAAGGACCTCCTGGCAGAGACCGGGTGCTGCGACGAGCTGGATGAAGAGGAGCTGACCATCGGGTTGTTCGGCCGCTTCCGGGAATTGGTCCGAGTAGGGCTGGAACCGGCAGCCGCGAGGGGAGGTGGTGACGATGCCTAGGAGATTGGACGGTCGTTGGGTACTCGTAGGGACAGTGCCGGCCATGCTGGCCGCAACGCTGCTCGGTATGGCGGACGCAGCCGGTGCTCAGGAGGCACCTGGGGGCGATAGGGTCGCCGAGTCGCCCGTGCTCAATGGGGGCGGCGCCCTGGCCGTTCAGGCGGGCTTCGGGGAGTTGCGGATCCCTGCCGCGAGCGCGGGGGAGGCCCGCGACACGACACCGGAGAATGCCACGCCGTTCACCCTGGAACGGGCGGTCGCCATCTCGCTGCGGAACAACCGACAGCTGGCGGTTTCGCAGTACGACCTCGAAGTGGCGAACCAGCAGGTCAAGGAGGCCTACGGCGCTCTGTTTCCAGAGATCGATGGCTTCGCGTCGCTCCAGCGGAACCTGGAGCTCCCGTCCGCGTTCCTGCCAAAGATCTTCATCGATCCCGAAGCCGATCCGGACGAGCTGGTGGCAGTCACGTTCGGGGCGGACAACCAGTGGAACGCCGGACTGACCGTAAATCAGCCCCTGTTCGACGCCGGCGTCTTCGTGGGGGTGGGGACAGCGGGCGCCTTCCGCAGCCTCGCGCAGGAGGTTCTGCGCGGGTCGGCACAGGGCATCGCGACCACCACCCGGATCGCCTACCTGAATGTCCTGCTGGCTCAGGAAGCCGTGCGCGTGACACAGAACTCCATCGAGCGCGTGCGGCAGACCCTGGAGGAAACGCAGGCTCTGAATCGCGCCGGACTGGCCAGCGATTACGACGTTCTCAGGCTCGAGGTGCAGCTCGCCAATATCGAGCCGAACCTCAGGCGGGCCCAGAACGAGGTGGAAGAGACCCGTCGGGTCCTGGCCATCGAGATGGGTCTAGGGGATGGAGCCAGTGCCGCCGCCTTCGGTGAGCTGCACCAGATCGATCTGGCTGAGGGGGCCGACAACTCGGAGGACAACGTGGCCCTGCTCCGGTTCGCCGGCGTTCGCGATGCGCCTGCGGCCAGAGTCGATGAACTCGAAGTCGTCGCGCTTGCCAACCGAACCGATCTGCGCCAGGCGTTCGGCCAGAAGGAGCTCGATGAGGCGCGGGTGAGGTACGAGCGAACCCAGCTATTTCCGCGTCTCTCCGCCTTCTTCCAGTGGGCGCTGCAGGCGCAGGAGAACGGCTCCCTCAACTTCTTCGGAGAGAACCCTGACCAGCGGTTCAGCACCTCGGCCGTGGGTGTGCAGCTCGACGTGCCCATCTTTTCCGGTGGCCGGCGCTGGAATCGGGTCGAGCAGCGGAAGATCGGCGTGCGCCAGGCGGAAGAGCGTATCGCTGACGTGCGTCAGCGGGCCGCCAACGAGGTCGTGACCGTGCTTGCCAACCTGACCGAGGCCCGTTCCCGTGCAGAGGCCCAGCGGCAGGCCGTCAGCGAGGCCCAGCGTGGGTTCGACATCGTCACGACGGAGTACCTGGCCGGAACCCAGCCGCGCCTCGAGGTGACGGAAGCAGAGCTCGCCCTCCGGCAGGCGGAACAGAACTACGCTCTCGCCGTCTATGACTTCCTCGTAGCACAGGCGCAGCTCGACCTCGCGGTGGGCGTGGTGCCCGTGGTGGATCCCGTGGTGGAGTCCATGATCGAGGGTGAGATCAAGCCGGAGGATCGAGTCTACCCCGCGGTGCAGGGAGCACCGGCGACCGAAACAGAGAGAGCAGGCGACCGATGAGTGTCACGAGCGGACTGAACATAGATCGCTTTCCGATGGTGCTGCTGTGCGGCCTGATGGCGGCGGCTGCCGCGGGGTGCGGTGGGGGCGCGGCGACCGAAGACGGGACGGGGGAGGAACCGGCCGAGCCCTTCGTCAAGGTCGTCAACGTCGAGATTCGGCGGGTGGAGAGTACCGATTTCACGTCGTACGTCCGGCTGACGGGGGCCGTCGAAGCCCTGGAAGATGTGGTGATCAGCTCGCAGGAGAGCGGGGTGATCCGGCAGATCATAGCCGACAAGGGCACACGAGTCCGGGCGGGGCAACCGATCGCGAGAATCGACGACGAGATCCTGGCCGCCCAGGTCGACGAGGCTCGGGCCTCGTCATCGCTCGCACGTGAGCGATTCGTGCGCCAGCGACAGCTCTGGGAGGACGAGGGAATCGGGAGCGAGATCGCGTTCCTGCAGACCAAGTACGACGCCCAGTCCGCTGACGCCCGCCTCGCTTTTCTCGAGGCGCGGCTGGCCCGACACGTCATCAAGTCACCCATCGCCGGCGTGCTCGACGATCGATACGTGGATGCGGGGGAGATCGTAGCGCCCGGCACGCCCGTGGCCCGCGTGCTCACCACCGATCGTCTCAAGGTCGTGGGAGGGGTACCCGAGCGGTTCGGGCCGTACGTACGCCAGGGAGGTCGTGCGGTGCTGAACTTCGACGTGCTGCCCGGTCCGGCCCTGGAAGGAGAGATCGCCTACGTGGGCGCGGCGGTGGACCCGCGCAATCGGACCTTTCCGGTGGAGATTCTCCTCGACAACCCCGAGGGCCGGCTCAAACCGCAGATGGTCGCCAACGTGAGAGTGGCGACCGAGCGTCTCACTGACGTGATCGTGGTGCCTCAGGACGTGGTCATCAGGACGGAGGACGGCTACCAGGTGTTCGTGGTGGCCGGTCAGGGAGATGAGCTCCGCGCCGAGGCGAGACCCGTAGACCTCGGGCCCAGCTTCGAGAACGAGGTGGTGGTCTCGGCCGGTCTCTCCAACGGCGAGCGGCTGATCGTCACGGGGCACCAGCTCGTGGACGCCGGTGACCGGGTGAGGGAAGTGAGCGAGGGGGGCGCGCGATGAGCTGGTTCGAGAAATTCAGACAACGCCGCCGCGAGCGACGCCGTCGGGAAGGGGAGCGGCTCGCGGCTGGCAGCGCCGCGGATCGCCTGTTCCAGCGGAGAGACCCGCTCAAGGAAGATCTGGGCCGCTACAAGACCTTCTGGCTCACCGACTTCGCGGTAGACCATCCCGTCAGCGTCCTGACGCTGCTCGCACTGATCGTAATGGGCGGCCTCTACTCGTACCTCACGGTGCCGAAGGAGGCCTCGCCGGATATCACCGTGCCGTTCGTGGCGGTGAGCACGTTCTACTCGGGCGTGGCGCCGGAGGATATCGAGACGCTGATCACCCGGCCGCTCGAGGAGGAGCTCAACAAGATCTCGGACATCAAGACGCTCACTTCTCAGTCCGTGGAGAGCCTCTCCAGCATCACGGCCGAGTTCGAGGCCGGGATGGACATGACGGAGGCACTTCAGCTGGTGCGGGAGAAGGTGGACATCGCCAAGCCTGAGCTGCCTGAGGCGGCCGAGGAACCGGCGATCCTCGAGTTCAACTTCTCCGAGTTCCCGATCATGCAGGTCAACGTCTCCGGCGAGTACAGCCTGGTACGCCTGAAGGAGCTGGCGGAGGACATACAGGACGAGATCGAGCAGATCCCGTCCGTCCTCAGCGTGCAGCTCTCCGGCGGGCTGGAGCGCGAGGTCAAGGTGGACGTGGATCTCGGGAAGCTGAAGTACTACGGCATCTCGTTCACCGATGTGATCGAGGCGATCGCGTTCGAGAACGTCACCGTGCCCGGCGGGACGATCGACGTCGGCGACGTGAAGTACCTGGTCCGAGTGCCGGGTGAGTTCGAGGAGACCCGGCCCCTGGGGGACATCGTCATCGAGGCGCCCGGCGACCAGCCCATCTACGTCCGGGACGTAGCCGAGGTGGACTTCGGCTTCAAGGAGAGGGAGAGCTTCGCACGCCTGAACGGGAACTCGGTGGTCACTCTCAGCGTGAGCAAGCGGACCGGGGAGAACATCATCGAGACGTCCGATGCGGTCCGAGCGGTCCTCGACGAGATGGAGCCGGACTTCCCACCCACGACGCACGTGAGCATCACGTCCGACCAGGCGAAGTACGTGCGCACGATGGTCAGCAACCTGGAGAACAACATTATCTCCGGTCTGATCCTCGTCGTGTCCGTGCTGCTCTTCGCTCTCGGCGTGCGCAACGCGTCGTTTGTCGGCGTCGCCATTCCGCTCTCGATGTTCCTCTCGTTCAGCGTGATGCAGATCCTGGGCTTCACGATGAACATGGTGGTCCTGTTCTCGCTGATCCTCGCGCTCGGCATGCTCGTCGACAACGCGATCGTCGTCGTCGAGAACATCTACCGGTTCCGGGAGGAGGGGTTCGATCGGAAATCGGCGGCCAAGCTGGCCACCGCCGAGGTGGCCCTGCCGGTCATCGCCGCGACGGCTACGACCCTCGCTGCCTTCGCACCTATGGCCTTCTGGCCGGGGATCACTGGCGAGTTCATGAGCTATCTGCCCAAGACGCTCATGATCACGCTGACGTCGTCGCTGATCGTCGGGCTCGTGATCAACCCGACGTTGTGCTCGCTCTTCATGCGCCTGGAGGGCGAGCCGCGCCCGCAGCTCACGCGGGAGTTCAAGATCGGAGCCTGGGTAGCGGCGGGGCTCGTGGGGCTGGTGCTGGCCCGCGGTCGGCCCCTCACAGCGTTCCTGCTCGCTGCCACGGTGATCGGCCTCATTCTGCTGAACCGGTTCGTGCTCGATCCGGTCGGGCACTGGGTGCGCGAGAGGGCGCTTCCGGCGACGCTGCATTTCTACGAGGGGCGTCTGCGGTGGGCCCTTCGCCATCGCCTGCTCGTGATGGGGCAGACCGGTCTCCTGTTCGTGGCCGTCCTGATGCTGTTCGGTGCGTTCAACCCCGGGATCGAGTTCTTCCCGGAGGATATCCCTCCCGACGACATCTGGGTTCAGGTAGAGACGCCGGTCGGCACACGAGCCGCCGTGACGGACGAGATCGTCCAACGGTTGGAAGACGAGCTGGGCGGGATCGAAGGACGCTCGGACTACGAGTCCGTCGTGGCGACCACAGGGTCCAAGATCGCCGATTTCGGCAGCCAGACCGGGTCACAGTTCGCGACCGTGGCGGTCAGCTTCGTGGACTACGAGCTGCGGGCGCATGACACGAACGAGACCCTCGAAGTGATGCGTTCCGCGATCGGTGAGGATGTGGCCGGCGCCACGATCTCCGTGGACAAGCCCAATATGGGGCCGCCGACGGGTCGTCCCGTCAATATCGAGATCATCGGCGAGGAATTCGAAACGCTCAAGAACCTGGGCGACCGCATGGTGGCCCTGCTTTCGAACGCCGCCGTGGCACCGAAGCTGGAGGGGCTGGAAAGCGACCTGGATGATGCCAGGCCCGAGCTGCGGGTAGAGGTGGACCGGGAGCGGGCGGCCCTGTTCGGGGTCACGACGCTCGATATCGGGAGCACCGTGCGCAACGCGATCAACGGAACGGAGGCCTCGGAGTTCCGGGACGGGGAGGAGGAATACGACATCGTGGTGCGCCTGGCCGAGCAATACCGCTCGGACCTGTCCTCGCTGGCTGACCTCACAGTGGAGAGCGAGATGGGCGACCCGGTGCCGCTCCCCGCGATCGCTTCGTGGCGAGTGGAGGAAGGTTTCAGCGGCATCAATCGCAAAGACATGGACCGGGTGGTGACGGTATCGTCCGACGTGCGCGCCGGCTACAACGCCAACGCGGTGCTCGCCGAGGTGCAGGCGGCGCTGGTGGAGTTCCGCGCGGAGCTGCCCCCGGGGTACCGGCTGAGCTACACCGGTCAGCAGGAGGAGCAGCAGGAGTCACAGGAGTTCCTCTTCAACTCGTTCCTGTGGGCCCTGTTCCTGATCGCGTTCATACTGATCAGCCAGTTCGACTCCATCCTGAAACCGGTGCTGATCCTGAGCACCGTGATGCTCTCGACGATCGGCGTGCTCATCGGGCTCCTGATCTTCCGGATGCCCTTCGGCGTCATCATGAGCGGCGTAGGCGTGATCAGCCTGGCGGGGATCGTCGTCAACAACGCGATCGTACTCCTGGACTACATCCACGTGCTGCGCGACCGCGACGGGCTCGACCATCTGGAGTCCCTGGTGATGGGGGGGGTGACGAGGTTCCGACCCGTGACGCTCACGGCTATCACGACCGTGATGGGGCTGATTCCGCTCGCGATCGGCCTGAACATCGATTTCAACCAGTTCTACCGGTCGTTGAACCCCAACATCTTCTGGGGCGGTGCGCAGGCGGCGTGGTGGGGACCGATGGCGATCGCCGTGATCGCCGGGCTGTCGTTCGCGACGTTCCTCACGCTGATCCTGCTTCCGGTAATGCACTCACTCCTGGACGACATGGTCGGGTTCTTCCGTCGCCACATCCGGGCGAACGGAAAGGCGCCTCTGGTGGAACGGGGCTCGACGGGGGGCGCGGAGACACCTGAGGAGGAGCGAGAGCTGGCGACCGTGTGACTAGGGATGGGCGTCAGCCCGCCAGCGCCCCGAGCATCCAGGCGGCCCCGAGCGCGCCGTAGATGCCCAGGATGTACCCCGCGACCGCCATGAGCAGGCCCACCGGCGCCATGGCCGGGTGGTATACGCTGGCCACGATCGGCGCGGTTCCGGCGCCCCCGATGTTGGCGACGCTGCCCGTCGCCACGAAGAAGAACGGAGCCCGGACGAGGCGAGCGGTCGCCAGCATCACGCCCACGTGCACCACGATCACCAGCACGCCGGCGAAGAAGAAGGCAGGGGCCGAGAGCACCTCGAGCAGGTTGCCCTGGGCGCCGATCGCCGTCAGAAGCAGGTAGAGCGCGGCGTACCCGAGCTTGGAGGCGCCCGCCTCCTCCAGGTTCCTGACCGGGGTGAAGCTGAGCAGCAGACCCCCGGTGACCACGATGAGCACGGCCCATGTCGTGTGACTGATGATCGTGGGATTCCCGAGGACCGGGAGGGCTCCGCCGATCTGAACGGCCCCGACCGCACCGGCGAAACCGAGCCCGAGGATGATGGCGATGTCGCGGAGCTCCATGGGGCGGCGGTGCGCATCGAGCTCGGCCAGCAGCTTGTTCGTCTCGGCGACGGCCGCCGTGTCCGCACGGAGGCGGTCGTCGAACAGTGCCTGCCAGGCGCTCAGGAACAGCAACACGCCCATCCAGCCGTACCCGACGACGGTGTCCACCACGATGATCGGGCCCATGATCGCGTCCGGTGTGCCGACGCTCTCGGCGATCGCCACCATGTTGGCGGTTCCGCCGATCCAACTGCCGGTCAGGGCCGCCAGGCCCTTCCATCCCTCCGGCGGCAGCCAGCGCGAGAACACGAGGAACGCCAGCTGGGCTCCAACCATGATCCCGATCGCGCCGGCGGTCACCATGACCAGCGCGGTGCGACCCAGCTTCAGGATGCTCTTCATGTCCACCGTGATCATGAGGAGAAGGAGGGCCACCGGGAGCAGGTACCGGGTCATCCAATCATAAGTGGGGGACGCGATAGGGATGATACCGACCGTCGTGGACAGGGTCGGAATGAAGTAGCAGTAGATCACCGCGGGCGTGATGCGGAAGATCTTCTGAAGGGCGGGGCGCTCGCTCAGCCAGAAGATCCCGGCGAACACCG
The DNA here is from genome assembly GCA_023554335.1 of Candidatus Benthicola marisminoris. Taxonomy (GTDB): domain Bacteria; phylum Gemmatimonadota; class Gemmatimonadetes; order Palauibacterales; family Palauibacteraceae; genus Benthicola; species Benthicola marisminoris. The sequence continues at coordinate 6,620 of JAMJQR010000051.1, read as the reverse complement.
CGGCCAGATAGCCGAAAACGGCCATTGGCTCCTGGATCAGGGGGGTCATCGAGGTCGGCTATCCCGTCACCGGGCGGCCCTTTCAGGCCTGGGGGATCCGGGTTCCACCCGGTTTCCGCCCCCCGCCTTGGCCTGATACAGGGCGGCGTCCGCCGCCCGCACCAATTCCGACGACTCCGCCATGGTGGGGCTGGACACGGCTATACCGGCGCTGGTCGTGATCCGGGTTCGAGTCGGCAGTTCGCGCCGGGCCAGCGCCTCCCGCACACGTTCCGCGTAGAGGCGGGCACCCTGCACGGTCGTACCCGGGAGAATGGTGAGGAACTCCTCGCCACCGAATCGGCCGGCCACGTCCGAGTCCCGGGTCTCGTGCTTGAGGATGGCCCCGAAGGCGCGCAGGGCGGCGTCGCCTTCCGTGTGCCCGTACACGTCGTTGTAGTTCTTGAAGCGGTCCAGGTCGAAGACCACCACCGCCACTGGCTGCCCCCTCCGGGCCGCTGCGAAATGCTGGTCCAGGAAGAGGTCCAGCATCCGGCGGTTGGCCAGTCCCGTCAACGGATCCCGGAACGCCAGCCGCATGGCCGAAGATTGCTTCTGACGCAGGAGCTCAGCGAGGCCTCCGAGCCCCAGGCTCGCTGCGATGAAGGCCACGGTCACGCCACCCGCGATGCGCCAATCCACCCTGGTGCCGACGATGAGGGGCGGCACGATCTCGATGGCGATCATCAGGATCATGGCGATCAGGAGGCCCGTCGCAGCGCCTTCCCAGCCGCGGTAGTAGGCGAGCAGAAAGGCCGGAACGAGGGCCAGCAGCCAGACCAGTGCCGCCAGCTCGTTCAGCGACTCCGGCCACACGATCGCGGCGAGACCGGCGCCGGTCAGCGCGGCCAGGCTCATATAGAGGGCGCGCGGGGGTACGGTACCGTCCGGTTCCGTTGATCTCGGCCGGGTGTCGCTCATCGGGCAGTCGGTTCGAAGATGCGCCGTGATCCGGCCGGCGCGGTTCGCGCTTCCGCTGGATTGATAGAGTATGATGCCCCGGCGCCCGGGCGCACAAGCGCTCCCACCGGTTGCCGCCCTCCGTCGCCGGGCCGATCTTGCTAGCCGCCGCTGAGACGAGCACGCGACACGCAACTGTGGGAGACCATGCAATCTGAGTGGACCGTCATCCGTATCCGGGGACACCGGGGCCTGCCAGCCCTGGATGGAGCCGAGTTTCTGAGCTGCGTAACGACCGTTCGCGGTGCGATCGATCCCGTCCGCTGGCACTACCGGTACGTACCCGGTCCGGAGGGCCAGGTACGAGACGGGCTCCGTGTGGAGCTGCCGCAGCGCTCTCCCCAGGTGAAGCGGATCGTGGCGGAGCTCGAGGACCGTATCCCGCCGCCCGATACCGTGTTCGCGGAACCGATGCGCAAGCAGCTCGATCTCGACGACGTCCAGAGCGACGAGGACATGGAGCTCTGCCTGGATCTTCTGTGGCGCTACTCCGAGTTCCTTTCCGACCTGCGGAGTCGCAATCCAGGCCTCACGGCCTCGGTGATTCAGGAGCTGACGCCAGGGGCGCTACTGACGTTCGTCACATGTGATCGCCGGCACCTGGAGGCCGCCCTGGACGGCAAGGGCGTGGTCAACCGCTCGTCCGTCGCCTTCGGCCGGGTCATGAGCCTCGTTCGCGAGGCCGATCTCTACTACAAGGCGCCACCCGACAACCGATTGGACGCCCGGGCAGCGGCCAGAATCCACCACCTGGCCGCGTGCACGTTTGCGTCTCGCTTCTACCCCTATCGCAGATCGGGATGAGCCGAAGGGTAGGGTTCGCGCTGGCGGCCGGCACGGCGATCCTGCTCGCCGGTGGAATCGGGTACGAGGTCGGATCCTCGCTCCTGTTCTCAGGGAGCGGAGTGGGCGGCGCTCGGACCGCGGGCCTCGAACCGTCCCCGGTGTGGCTCGAAATCCAACCCCCGGATGTTCAGTTCCAGACGGCGGATGGTCGCACCGCGAGGCTGTCGGACTACCTCGGTCAGATCGTCCTTCTGAACTTCTGGGGTACCTGGTGCCCGCCCTGCCTCGTGGAGATCCCGCACCTGATCGAGGTGCAGCGGACTCTCGAGGCGATCGGCGGGACCATCATCGGACCGGCGGTGGACTCCGGCAGCGGGGAAGACGTGCTTCGCTTCGGGCGCGAGCACGGCATCAACTACCCGCTGTGGATGTCGGACTATCGTACGGCGGTCGGTGAATTCGGGGCGCTGGGATACCCCTTCACGCTGCTCATCGATCGGGACGGAGTCATCCGGAGGCAATACCTCGGTCCGCAGAGCGCGAAGACCCTGCTACGCGATATCGGGGCCCTCGCGGTTCGCGACCGCTGACGGAGCAGCTGGCGCGGTCTCCGCTACGACCCCCTCCGCCTGATCCTCATCCCCGTTCCCGGGGGTCAACAGCTGACCGCGATAAAGGCGGGCGTACAATCCGGCTTCTGCCACCAGCGCCGCATGCGTCCCCTGTTCGAGGATTCGTCCGTTGTCGATGACGAGGACGCGGTCGGCGCGCTGCACGGTCTTGAGCCGGTGCGCGATGATCAGCGTCGTCCGCCCTTCCATCACGGTCTCAAGGGCCTCCTCGACCAATGCTTCGCTCTCGGTGTCCAGGCTGCTGGTGGCCTCGTCGAGGATCAGTATCTCCGGCTCCTTGAGGAAGATGCGCGCGATCGCGATCCTCTGTCTCTGCCCACCGGACAGCCGGATTCCGCGCTCGCCGACTGTGGTCTCGTACCCGTCGGCGAGACCCTCGATGAACTCGTGAGCATGCGCGAAACGCGCCGCCCGCATGATCTCGTCGGCGGAGGCCTCGGGGCGGCCGTAGGCGATGTTCTCGTAGATCGTGTCGGCGAAGAGCAGCGGCTCCTGCGGCACGATCCCCACGGCGGTCCGCAGCTCGATGAGGGGGATGCGGCGCAGGTCGGTTCCCCGCAGGCTGATCACGCCTTGGGTCGGATCCCAGAACCTGGGGACCAGCGCGGCCAGCGTCGACTTTCCGGCCCCGCTCGGCCCCACCAGCGCCACGATTTCTCCCGGCCGGATCTCGAGGTCGAGACGTTGGAGCACCCAGGGCTCTCGGGGACCGTACCGAAACCACACGTCGCTGAACACGAGACCGCCCGGATCGCTGGAAGGCGGGAGGGCCTCAGAGTGACGCGGCTCCTTGATCACAGGCTCGGTTCGCAGCAGGTCGAACACGCGCTGCGCGGCGCCCATCGCCTCCTGGTAACCGCTGTACAACGAGGCCAGCGCCGTGATGGCGGCGGCGACCGATACCGCGTACAGCAGGAACGAGACAAGGTCTCCCGCCGTAATCTGTCCCTCTAGCACCAGCAGTCCGCCCTTCCAGAGCACGACCACGATCCCGCCGAACGCGATGAACGTGATCAGGCCAAAGAAGATGCCGCGCACGAGGGCGCGCTGGATCGCCGTTTTGAGCGCCCGTCCGATGCGACTCGCGTAGCGGTCTTCTTCCCATCCCTCACGCGTGAAGCTCTGAACGATGGGGATCTGGGTGAACGCCTCCTCCGCGGCCGCGTTCGATTCCGCGAGCTCATCCTGCACGCGCGTGCTCTTGGCCCTCAGAACGCTGCCGAACGCGTACGCGCTGAGCACCACGATCGGCGCCACCGTGATGGTGGTCACCATCAGGTCCGTGTGCAGGATCGCCAGAAGCGTGAGGGCGCCCACCAGGTACAGGATCTGGCGCAAAAACTCCGCCATCTGGTGGCTGAGGGTGGTCTGGAGCGTGGAGCAGTCGGAGGCGAGACGGCTCGTGAGCTCTCCGGAGCTGCGCTCCGCGTAGAATCCCGGCGACAGGGTCAGGAGATGCGCGAACAGCTCGGTTCTGAGGCCCGCGATGACCCGTTCCGCGGTGGCGCTGAGGAGGAAAACCTGCACGAAATTGAACACGGCCTGGGCGGCGAAAACCAGCAGCAGAAGCAGCGCGATCGAGTTGAGCGCCGCCGCATCGCGGCTCTCGAATGCCGCGTCCATCAGGTGACGTACGATCAGGGGGAACGCGAGTCCGACGGCCGCACTGAGAACCAGGGCGATGGCGGCAACGATCAGGGCATTGCGATGCGGCTTGAGCCGCGGCACGAGCTGTCGCACCGCGTAGAGTGAGAAGCTGGGCCGACGGTCCTGACGACTGGTCATCGAATGGCTTGATTCCCGGTTTCGGGGCCGGCTCTCGGCGTCTATCTTGCCGTCCATCGACGAGCGGAACCTACGCCCCGTCCGCCGCGCGCACCATACGGGTCAGGGCGCCCCGGGGATCCCTCTATGTGGGGTCCGCGAAGTTCGAATCTGCCAGGAGAGCCATGATCGTGTCGGACGCCAATCGGCTACATACGTGGAGAGGTTTCACGTGGCTTGCCGTCGCCGCCACGCTGTTTCTCATCGCCTTCGGAGGCTTCGTCCGGATCAGCGAGAGCGGCATGGGATGCGGGGATGACTGGCCGCTGTGTAACGGCCAGATCATCCCGGACATGACCTTCGCGACGTTCATCGAGTTTGGTCACCGGGTCATAGCTGCCGCCGTCGCTGCGCTGGTTGCTCTGGTCGCCGTCCTCGCGCATCGGTGGCGCGTCCCAGGAGATCACGTGTGGAGCCGGCTCGCCCGCGCGAGCTTGTTGGCGGTGGTCCTGGTAGTCATCCAGGTCCTGCTGGGCGCGGTCACGGTGTGGCTCGAACTGCCGCCCACGTCGGTGATCCTGCACCTGGGCACGGCCATGCTTCTCCTGGCCCTGCTTATCTCGATGGCATTGACGGCCGGTGAGGAGCAGGCTGGACGAACCCGGCTCACCGATGGCCCGGCCAGGGTCGCCGGCCTTACGGCTGCGTATGGCTTTCTGGTCGTGCTGGCGGGTGGGCTGGTGGCAAACCTGAATGCGGGCCACGCGTGTCAGGGGTTTCCCGCGTGCAACGGATCGTGGATGCCCGAGAGCAACCCGCTCATGCACATCCATTGGGGTCATCGGCTGCTGGCATACGCCCTGTTCGTCTGGTCGCTCTTTCTGCCCTTCTACGTCAGAAAGCGGCGAACCGGCGATACCGGTGCGTGGAAGGCCAGCCTCGCCGCGGCGTTCCTCGTGGTGCTCCAGGTCGTGATTGCGGCCGGGATGGTGTCCATGTCGCTGCCGGACTGGATGCGGGCGGCTCACGTCGCGCTCGGCGCGGCCGCGTTCGGCGCGCTCGTCTGGATGGCGTGGACCGTCTCACGACCGGTCGAGTCGCCGTAGCCGATCGCCCCGCCCTCAGACCGCCTGAAGAAGGGCCACGTGTCCGAGGCCGCCGGCGGCGCACACGCTGACGACGGCGCGACTCCCGCTCGACATCCGGGCCAGCTCGGCGGCCGCCTGGGAGAGGATGCGGGCTCCGGTGGCGCCGAACGGGTGTCCCAGGGCGATACTTCCTCCGTTCGGGTTGACGCGTTCCCGGGGGAAGCTGCCGAGATCCTGGCCGACCCCCGCCCGCTCGGTGACCCACTCGCGGTCCTCGAGGGCCGCGATGGTGCTCAGGACCTGCGCGGCGAACGCCTCGTGGATTTCCCAGAGCGCTACGTCGTCGTAGCCCAGACCATGGCGCGCCAGCAACCTGGGTATGGCGAGGGCCGGGGCCTGCAGCAGGCCCTCCTCATCGATGTCTACCGCGGCCTGTTCCCAGTCGAGCAGCCTGACGGCCGGGGCTCTTCCGGGAAGCCGAGCGATTCCCTCGGCGTCCCCTACCCACACGGCGGCGGCTCCGTCCGTCAGGGGAGATGAGTTACCCGCCGTGAGCGTGCCCGTCCCCCGATCGAATGCGGGAGTCAATCGGCTCAGCGCCTCCTCGCTCGAATCCGGACGCGGCAGCGTGTCCTGGTCGGTCGGGAAGGTACCTGGCGACACGAGCAGAGAGCGATAGAAGCCGTCCTGTCGAGCCCCGACGGCGTGGCGGTGGCTCGCGGCGGCCAGGGCATCCTGGTCAACTCGGCTGATCTCCCAGCGGCGTGCCGTGACCTCCGCGTGCTCACCCATGGAGAGCCCCGTCGTCCGCTCCTTGACCGCCGGAATGGACAGCCGGACGTCCTTCAGCCGGACTCCGCGCAGGTGGGAGACAACCCTGCCGAATCCCCTGGCGGAGGCGACGCGGCGGATCGTTTGGCTCAACTCGCGGCTGAGGCCGATCTGGACGCTGGACATGGAGTCGACTCCGCCGCACAGGGCCAGGTGCGAAGAGCCAGCGAGAATCTGCCCGGCGGCGTATGTGGCGCCGGCCAGGCTCGTGCCGCACTGCTGCACCACCGTCACGGCGGCCACGTGCGGATCGAGGCCCGAGTCGAGCCAGACCTCTCGTGCCCAATTGCTGACCGCGAGGCTCGGCGCCACGGCGCCCCATACCACCAGGTCCACCGCCGTCGGGGATCCCGGGCCGGGCCCGGTGCGCCCCAGGAGGGCCTGCTGGACCACGGGTACCGACAGCTGCAGCGCGTCGAACTCCGCCAGCTCGCGGTCCATTCTGGCGAACGGGCTGCGCGGGGCGGGGAGGATGAACAGCTCGGACGGAATGGACATCCGCGGGCGCCTTTCGCCGGTC
>JAMJQR010000280.1 GCA_023554335.1 Candidatus Benthicola marisminoris | reverse complement strand
CCGGCGATCATGCTCTACTGCTTCCTCCTCGCGGCCGCGGAAAAGCAGGGGGTTCCGTTCGAGAAGGTCACGGGGACGATCCAGAACGACATCCTGAAGGAATACCAGGCGCAGCACGCCTGGATCTACCCGCCGAAGCCGGCTCTCAAGATCATCACTGACATCTTCGAATGGTCGACCCGGCATGCCCCGAGGTTCAACACGATCTCGATCTCCGGCTATCACATCCGGGAAGCCGGATCGACGGCCGTGGAAGAGCTCGCGTTCACCTTGAAGAACGGGTTTACCTACGTCGAGGAAGGCATCGCTCGCGGCCTGGACGTGGACGAGTTCGCCCCCAGGCTCTCCTTCTTCTGGGACGTGCACAACGACTTCTTCGAGGAGATCGCCAAATTCAGGGCTGGCCGACGGATCTGGGCGAGGCACATGCGCGACGTGTACGGTGCGAAGCGGCCCGAGAGCTGGCGCCTGCGAACGCACGCCCAGACCGCGGGCGTCACGCTGACGGCCCAGCAGCCGCACAACAACATCGTTCGCGTGGCATACCAGGGGCTCGCTGCGGTTCTGGGCGGAACGCAGTCGCTTCACACGAATGCCATGGATGAGACCCTGGCGCTCCCGACCGAGCACGCCGTTCGGATTGCCCTTCGCACCCAGCAGATCCTGGCGTTCGAGACGGGCGTTCCCAACACGATCGATCCACTGGCCGGTTCGTATTTCGTGGAGAGTCTGACGGACGATCTCGAGCGGCAGGCGGAGGAGATCTTCGCCGAGATCGACGACCTCGGAGGCGTCGTAGCCGGCGTCGAGTCGGGCTACTTTCAGGCCCGGATCGCGCGTTCTGCCCGTCGCTTCCAGGACGAGGTGGAGGCCGGGAGCCGGTTCATCGTGGGCGTCAACTCGTTCCAGGAGGACGACGAGCCCGACATCGAGATCCTGAAGATCGGGGAGTCGGCGGGTCTGGCTCAGCGGAAGCGGCTCGAGGATCTTCGGAGCAAGCGGGACGCCGATGCGGTCCAGCGCTCGCTGGAGGCGCTGACTCTGGCCGCCCGCGCGGACGATAACCTGATGCCCCCCATGCTCGAGGCCGTCCGGAGCTACGCCACGCTGGGCGAGATCCGCGATGCGCTCGAGGTCGTATACGGCCGGTTCCAGGAGCCCGTGGCCTTTTGAGCCCGGCTTCTGCCCGGTACCTTGCAGCAGGCGCGGCGGAGGCGATCGACCGCCGCGCGTCAGCGCTTCCATCCCAAGGGTTCCGCCATGGCTGAGAGAAAGATCCGCGTCCTCGTCGCCAAGCCCGGCCTGGACGGGCATGATCGTGGTGCCAAGGTGATCGCTGCCTCCCTGCGCGACGCGGGAATGGAGGTGATCTACACCGGCCTGCACCAGACGCCGGAGAAGATCGCCGCCACCGCCCTCCAGGAGGACGTCGACGTCGTCGCTCTCTCGATCCTGTCCGGGGCGCACATGACGCTCTTCCCCCGGGTGCAAAAGCTCCTCCTCGACAACGGCATGGACGACGTGCTCATCACGGGCGGCGGTATCATCCCGCAGGAAGATGTGGAGGAGCTGCAGGCCCTCGGGATCGGTCGCCTGTTTGGGCCGGGAACCGCGACGGCCGACGCGGCGGCGTACATCATGTCCTGGTTCGAGGAGAACCGGACGGACGACGAAGGCTGATGGCCCCTCCGTCACGCATGCGCGACCTGGTGGATGAGGTGCGGGCGCTGGAAGAAGGCTTGCGACAGGGTGGAGGAGCGAAGCGCATAGAGCGCCAGCACTCGCAGGGGAAGCTGACGGCTCGCGAACGCATCGAGCGCCTGGTCGATCCCGGTGGCGGGTTCCTGGAGATCGGCCTGCTGATCGCCCACGACAAGTACGACGGGCAGGCGCCGGGTGTGGGTGTGGTGACCGGGATCGGTGAGATCTGTGGCCGCCCGGTGGTGGTCGTGGCCAACGACGCGACCGTCAAGGCCGGGAGCTGGTGGCCGGAGACGATTCCCAAGAAGCTGCGCGCCCAGGAAATCGCGATGCGGTGCCGCGTGCCGATCGTATACCTGGTGGATTCCGCCGGCATCAATCTGCCATACCAGGGCGGGGTCTTTCCGGGCAAGTACGGGGCGAGCCGCCTGTTCTACTACAACTCGATCATGCGGCACTACCTCGATGTGCCGCAGATCGCGGCCGTCATGGGCCCGTGCATCGCCGGTGGCGCCTACCTGCCGGCCCTATCGGACATGATCGTGATGGTGGACGGGACCAGCTTCATGGGATTGGGCGGGCCGAACCTGGTCAAGGGAGCGACGGGCCAGGAGGTCGATGCCGAGGTCCTCGGCGGGGCAGGGACCCACAACCGGATCAGCGGGGTGGCCCACTACGAGGTCCCCGACGACGATGCCTGCATCGCGAAGATCCGCGAGCTGGTCGGCGATCTCCCACCCGCCCGACTTCCCGCTCCCGTGGACGAGCCCACTCCCCCGGAGCGTCCCGCGGAGGAGGCGTACGACATCGTTCCCGAGGATCACCGGCAGCCGTACGAGGTGGAAGCCCTCCTGCAGACGTTTCTCGACTCGGGCCGGTTCGACGAGTTCCAGGCCGGTTACGCGCCAGAGGTACTGACGGCCGTCGCCCGGCTCAAGGGTCGTCGGGTGGGGGTGATCGCCAATCGGCGGGGCATGTTCAAGGACCCCGGCGGTGGTCCGCCGAAGTTCGGGGGGATCATCTACGCGGACAGCGCAGAGAAGGTCGCGTACTTCATGGACATGTGCGACCGCCACGGCATCCCCCTGCTATACGTGCAGGACGTGAGCGGTTTCATGGTCGGTACCGAAGCGGAGCACTCGGGAATAATCCGCGCCGGAGCCCGCATGGTCGAGGCCATGTCCGTAGCTCGCGTACCGAAGCTCGTTCTGACGACGGGCCACGCGAGCGGAGCCGGATACTACGCGATGGCCGGACAGGGCTTCGATCCCGACTTCATCTTCACGTGGCCCACCGGGAGGATGGGAGTGATGGAGGGCGAGTCGGCGGTCCGGGCGGTGTACGGTCCCAGGATCGACCAGGCTCGCGCGGATGGCGTCCCGATCGATGCCGAGACTGAGGCCGCGATGGAAGCCACCCGCGCCGAATACGAGCGGAGCCTGGATGCTCGTTACGCGGCCGCGCGCGGCTACGTGGACGCGATCATCGCCCCTGAGGAGACGCGGGATGTGCTCGACCTGGCTCTCCGCACGGCGCTCGAGAACCCGGCGCCTCACATCGGGCCCTTCACCCTCCCGGACTCTGCATGAGCGACCCGCGGACGGTCCGCGTCGCCTCCGGCCAGGGATTCTGGGGAGACTGGCAGGAGGCTCCGAAGCTGCAGGTGCGGAGCGGCGACATCGACTACCTGATGCTCGACTACCTGGCCGAGATCACCATGTCGATCCTCCAGAAGCAGCGGGTGAAGGATCCTGCCGCAGGGTATGCCCGGGACTTCGTGCCCTTGATCCTGGATCTCGCCCCGGACCTGGTAAGCGGAGGCGTCCGGGTCGTGACCAACGCGGGTGGGGTCAATCCGGCCGCGTGCCGGGACGCCCTGGTCCGGGGACTCGCGGGAGTCGAGACGAGCCGCCCCCTGCGAATCGCGATCGTGACCGGCGACGACCTGATGGCTCGCCTGGATGAGCTTTTGGGCGCCGGACATTCGCTACGGAACATGGAGACCGGCGCGCCCCTGGAGGAGATCCGGGACCGCGTCTACAGCGCGAACGCGTACATCGGGATGGCACCCATCCTGGAGGCATTGAAGCAGGAGGCCGACGTCGTGGTGACCGGCCGCTCGACCGACACGGCCCTGACGTACGGACCTCTGGCGCACGAGTTCGGGTGGGCGGAGGACGACTGGGATCGACTCGCGGCCGGTGTGGTGGCCGGGCACATCAACGAGTGCGGCGCCCAGGCGGCCGGCGGCAACACCCTGTTCGACTGGGAGAGCGTGGATCTTGCCATCCCCGGCTATCCAATCATCGAAGCGGCGGCCGACGGCTCGTTCGTGGTCACCAAGCATCCGAGCCTCGGAGGCCGGGTGACATGGGCCACGGTCACCGAGCAGCTGGTCTACGAGATGGGGGATCCGGCTGACTATATCACACCGGATTGCGTGGCGGATTTCGGAACGGTCGCAGTGCGGGACGAGGGAGGAGACCGGGTGCGGATCTCAGGCGTGCGTGGCGGACCGCGCACCGACCTGCTCAAGGTCTCGATCGCCTACCACGCCGGATTCAAGGCTACCGGTGGACTCACGTATGCGGGACCCGATGCCGTAGCCAAGGCCCGCCGCGCCGACTCGATCCTGCGGGCTCGTCTCGACCGGGCGGGACTCCGATTCGACGAAATCCGTACGGAGTATGTCGGAGCCGGCGCATGCCTGGGCCTCGAACCCGGTCCGGGAGCGGGTGAACTTCCGGAGGTCGGCCTGCGCATAGGAGTGCGAGCCGCCGAACGGGCCCCAGTCGAGGCGTTCACACGGGAGATCGCGCCGCTGATCCTGGCGGGTCCGCCCACGGTGACGGGCTTCGCGGGCGGGCGGCCCCGCGTGCAGGACGTGATGGCCTACTGGCCGGCCCTGATCGACCGTTCGGCGGTGGAAACGGAGCTCCGCGTCGAGGTGACCGATGCCTGACACGATTGTCGGCTCCGCGTGGTCACCATGAAAGTGAGACTTTCGCGCGTCGCCTTCGCCCGCTCCGGCGACAAGGGAGATACGGCGAACGTTGGCGTCATCGCGTTGTCGCCGGCCGCCTACGAACATCTCGTGAGAGAGGTGACGCCGGCCCGCGTAAAGGAGCACTTCGCGGGCGTGTGTCGCGGAGACGTGGAGCGATTCGAGCTGCCCAACCTCTACGCCCTCAACTTCCTGCTGCACGAGTCGCTGGGCGGCGGCGGCACCGTCTCCCTGATGCTCGATGCGCAGGGAAAGACCTTCGGGGCGGGGATCTTGAGCATGGCAGTGGAAGTACCGGAGGCGGTGGTCGAGGCATGCGACCGGGTCTCGTCGGGAATCGAGCCGGGTCGCCCGCTGGCGGAAGAATAGGAATGACTGACCAAGTTCTTGCGGACGTAAACGAGCGCGCGGGCGTAGCCCGCCTGACGCTGAATCGCCCGGAGCATCGGAACGCACTGAATCGGGCGCTGGTCGATCGCTTGAAGCAGGAGCTGCACCGAGCTGACCGGGACGAGCGAGTGCGGGTCATCGGAATTCTGGGCGCGGGCCCTGATTTCTGCGCCGGAGCCGATCTCAGGGAGGTCCAGGAGGCCGTGGAGGCGGGAGAGGCTGCCAGCCTCGCCGACGCGCGTGCCCTTGGCGACCTGTTCGTCGGAATTCGGCGGCTCGGAAAGCCCGTCGTGGCCCTCGTGCACGGCCGCGCGCTGGCGGGTGGTGCCGGCCTCGCCACGGCCTGCGACCTGGTCCTGGCGACGGACGAGGCGCGCCTCGGCTACCCCGAGGTCAAGCTTGGATTCGTCCCGGCCATGGTGATGGCCATTCTCAGGCGATCGGTCGGCGAGAAGCGCGCATTCGAG
>JAMJQR010000050.1 GCA_023554335.1 Candidatus Benthicola marisminoris | reverse complement strand
CTCAGCGTCTTCTACACGTTCCTGAGCGTGAGCCTGCTGGTGCCGGTGGTGGCCGGGCTGCACTCGCGGAAGCCGGGCACGCCCGAGGCGCTGGCGGCGATCGGGGCAGGGGTCGCAACCGTCGTGGCCGCACGGTTTGTGGGAATCACGGGAGGCGCCGCGTGGTACGCCACGTGGCTCGGGATCTTCGTGTCGGCGAACGCGTTCGTGCTGGTGTTCCTCGTGCGCGCACGAGGCGTACAGGTCGAGGAGTAGAACTCAGTCCCAGCTGGCTCTCTACTCTACCCGTCGCTCGTGCTTCACCCAGTCGACCTCCATCGTCCAGCTCTCCACCGTCATAGGCGACGGGTTGATCTTGGCGAAGTTCAACACTGCGAAGAGCGGCTCGGGGAACTGGTCCCCCTGCCCCTCGCCGCGGTAGACCACCTCGCCGTCGAGCAGGAACAGGAGATCGCTCCCGTCCCATTCGACCCCGTACTCGTGGTATTCGGCCAGCGCGGCCTCCTGGACGTGCATCAGCTGCTGCCAGTCGCCTCCACCGCAGTATCCGAGACTCTTGATGGCCCGCGCAGCATAGTGGTCGGGCCCGCCGTCGCTGTGGTGCTCGAAGATGTCGATCTCTCCTGAACCGGTCATCGGCCAGCAGACATCCTCGTCATCCTCCTCGACCGGCGGTTCGTTGTTGCGCGCTCCGAGCAGCCACCACGCCGGGAACATGCCGGCCTGACCGCTGTCCGGCACACGGAGCCGCGCAGTCCAGCGACCCTTCACGAACTCCTGCCGGTTCTTCGAGGTGATGCGTCCGGCTACGTACTGCGTGGGCGGGTGCTGGTCTGGGACCTTGTTGAAGTTGTCGCACTCGATGGGCTCACCCAGGTCGACCACGCGGAGCTTCAGCGTGCCGTCGCTGACGGCCCGCGTGCCGTGCAGGCCGTCCCGGACGTAGCACTGATCTTCATCGTTGACCCACAGAAGCTGATCCTGCCAGTTCTCCGGATCGAAGCGGTCGAAGTCGTCGAAGAAGTCGACTTCCCACTCTGCGACCATCGTGGCGGCCGCCGTCTCGCCCGTCGCCTCGGATCCGTCAGGTTCCGGGTCGGAACAGGCTGCGACAAGGCAGCACACGGCTCCCAGAAGCGGGAAGATCCAACGAGGCTTTGTCTCGAGCATGGAGAGCAGTCTCCTCTCGCGGCAGGTCGTTCTTCCGGGGGTGGTCACGACGCACGGGCCAGCCCCCGCATCCGTTGTCAGTTTCCATCAACGCAGGGCTTCCCACAAGGGGTCGGCGCGATAGCACCGCGCTCCGGTGATGGATGACAGGGGGACTGCATTTGCCGAATTATGCGCACCGCCATTCAGGAGGATAGTATTAGAGAATTGCGGCGGATTCGAAGAGCCAACACGGAGCCCACGTCCAGCGTCATGACACATTACGAAACGGCTGCAGCAGACAGAGTGCCCCTCGGGCAGAAGGCCGCATTCGGGGCTGGACACCTGGTGCTGAACCTCCTGCCGGGGTCGCTCGGGTTCTTCATGTTCTTCCTGCTCACGGCCTTCGGAATGGATCCGTTCCTGGCAGGATTGCTTGGAGGGCTCCCACGAATCTTCGATGCCATTACTGACCCTGTCATGGGGTTCATCTCGGACAATACCAAGTCCAGATGGGGCCGGCGAAGGCCCTACATCTTCGTTGGGGCGATTCTGAGCGGGATCTTCTTCGCTCTGCTTTGGCAGCTCAACGAGAACAACTCCCAGATGTTCAACTTCTGGTATTTCCTGATCTTCTCCATGGTCTTTCTGATCGGGAATACCATGTTTGCCACTCCGCTGGTCGGACTCGGATACGAGATGACGTCCGACTACAACGAACGCACCCGCCTGATGGCATTCTCTCAAACCATGGGGCAGATGGCGTGGATGATCGTGCCCTGGTTCTGGGTGATCATCGCGGATCCCGACATCTTTGAATCCCAGGCGGTGGGGGTTCGTCAGTTGTCGATCATTGTCGGAGCGATCTGTATCGTGCTGGGCGTTCTACCCGCTTTCTTCTGCCGCGGTATCGATTCGGCGAAGATGGAAAACCGGGTCAAGATCACCTGGAGTACGCTCTTCAGTAACCTGTTCGATCTGTTCCGGGGCATTTCCGAGGCGATGAGGAATGTGCCGTTCGTCAGATTGTGTGGGGCGACCTTCCTGGTGTTCAACGGATTCCAGGTAGTGGCGGCCTTCAGCGTCTACATCATCGTTTTCTACTTGTTCAATGGGAGTTATGCAGCTGCGGGCACCTGGCCGGCGTGGTTCTCCAGCATCACGGCCGTGGTCACTGCCTTCTTCGTGATCCCCGCCGTATCCTGGATTGCGAACAAGGTAGGAAAGAGAATAGCCTTCATCATTTCAACGGCGATATCCATCGTCGGCTATCTCCTCAAGTGGTGGGCCTTCAATCCGGACAATCCATGGTTGATGTTCATGCCGGTTCCATTCATAGCGTTTGGGTTGGGTGGGCTCTTCACGTTGATGATGAGTATGACCGCTGACGTCTGCGATCTGGATGAGTTGAACAACGGCATGCCCAGGAAGGAAGGGACATTCGGCGCCATCTATTGGTGGATGGTGAAGCTCGGACAGGCACTGGCCCTGGTGATGGGAGGACTGGTGCTCAAGCTGGTCGGCTTCGATGGCAATGCTGCCCAGCAGACGGCTGAAACCCTCTTGAACCTGCGCATAGCGGACATCGTGATTCCGGCAACCACGGCGTTTCTGGCGATTCTGGTGATGTGGGGCTACAGCCTGTCCGAGGAACGGGCGCGGGAAATCAAGGCGGAATTGGAAGCGCGCAGGGGAGTCCTGTAAAGAACCCTCCAATCAAGACCGGAAGAATGTCTGCAGAAATCGTAGTCACAATTGTTGGCGCCGCGCTCATACTCGGTGCAGTTGGCGACGCTCTGCTTCGTCTGAACCTGATGAATCCCACGCTCAGACTTCTCCTGGGAGGATCGGGTATCCTCCTGGTCATCTATGGCGGGTATTCATTTGGAGGCATGTATCAACAGGGGCCCCTCGAACAGGTAGCTATCGGAAACAGACTGCAGATCGAGCCTCCGATTCAAAGAGTCCAGGTGATCTCGCCCCTCGAAGGCGATTCCGTGAAGTGCCGGATCCTCACCATGGGGGTGTATCCGGAGGCGCACGAAGAAGACATCTGGGTTCTGCTGAGGCCCACCGACGACAAGTACTATCCCCAATCGGATCACACGAACACCTCGTACAAGAGAGACGGTCAGTGGCAGGTGATCACCCGGTTTGGCGGGGATGAAGGGGAACCGTACGACCTGATCGTCTATGAGGCCGATGCGTCAGCATCTCAGTTCTTCAGTGAGACCATTGAGAACTGGAAAGAGGTGGAATTCTATCCGGGTCTCGAGCTCGCGGAAATACCGGAATCCGCCCGTGAAGTCGACAGGATCGTCGTCTTCCTGGAGGACAGCTGCAGAGGCGTGTTCTAGCCTTTCTGCACTGCCCCACCAACTCACTCCTTCTACTTGACAGATCTGTTTCCCGAACCCTACTTTGTTCGACAACCGAACAAAGCGGGTTCGACGGTCCGCTCCTCCGGTGGCACGTGACGGTTGGATCCCGCACCCAACCTCGAGGCAGGCCATGACTTCGAGAATCGTGTCACGCCCCATCGGCGTACTCACTGCGGCACTCTTCCTTGGAATCACAGGTTGCGAGCGGGACGTAAGCATGCTCGAGCCGGCGCCGTTTCCAACGGACCCGGAGGTCTTCCTGGACGACTTTGGGCCCGGTGTCGACTACGACGCTTTCGCCGGATCCAAGGTCACCGCGCTGGACATCTCGTTTGTCGTGACCTACGAGGGATTCCGGTCGCTGCAGTTCACCGTGCCGAACTTCGGCGACCCCGAGGGCAGCTTCGCCGGCGGGGCCTTCACGAGTGGCGGCGAGCGGGACCTGACCGGCTACAACGCGCTGGAGTTCTGGGCCAAGGCGAGCATGCCCGCGACCCTCGGGCTGGCCGGTATCGGGAACGACAACACGGGGACCTCCATCTACGGTGCCCAGGTGACGAACCTCCCGCTCACCACGATCTGGGAGCGGTATGTCGTGCCGATTCCGCTTCCCGAGAAGCTGGCCATGGAACGCGGCCTGTTCGAGGTCGCCTCGGGACCCATGGAGGAGCTGGGATACGAGATCTGGATCGATGAGGTTCAGTTCGTCAACGACCCCACGATCACGAACCCGCGCCCGGCGATCCGGAGCCAGGACGTGTCCACGACGGTGGGCGCAACGGTCAACGTGGATGGTACGGTCGTGACGTACGACGCTGATGGACGGGAGGTGACGGTCCAGGCCTCCCCCTACTACTTCACGTTCGGCTCCTCTGATGCCGGGGTAGCCACGGTCGCCGAGGACGGGACGATCACGGTCGTCGGAACCGGGACGGCCACCGTTACCGCCACGCTCGGCTCGGTGGCCGCTGACGGAGCTGTCACCGTCACCGCGGTGGAGGGCCCCTCGGGCGCCGCGCCGACTCCGACGCGACCTGCCGAGGACGTGATTTCGCTGTTCAGCAACGCCTACATGAACGTGTTCGTGGACCGGTGGGCGGCGGACTTCGATCCCGCGACGGTCGAGGACGTGGTGATCGACGGCAGCGACACGAAGCTGTACACGAACCTGGGCTTCGCCGTGGTCGAGTTCACGTCCGAACAGATCGACGCCACGGCGATGACGGGCTTCCACATGGACGTGTGGACGTTCGATTCCTCCGATTTCAAGATCAAGCTCGTGGACTTCGGCCCCGACGGAGAGTTCGGCGGTGGGGACGACAGCGAGCACGAGGTCACACTCAACGAAGGCACGACGCCGGCGATGACGACGGGTGCCTGGAGTGTGCTGGACATCCCGCTCTCGGATTTCGTCGGACTCACGGGCCGGACCAACCTCGCGCAGCTGATCATCTCGGGCGCCAGCTCGACGGTGTACGTGGACAACGTCTACTTCTATACGGAGGACGGCGGGGGCGATCCCACGGAGCCCGCGGTGGCGGCGCCGACGCCGACGGTGCCGGAGGCGGACGTGATCTCGATGTTCAGCAACGCGTACACGGACGTGCTGGTGGACACGTGGTCGGTGGACTTCGACCAGGCGGACGTGGAGGACGTACAGGTCCAGGGAGACGATACGAAGCTGTACACGAACCTGGTGTTCGCGATCGCGGAGGCGACGACACAGCCGATCGACGCGACGGCGATGACGGACTTTCACGTCGACATCTGGACGGCCGAT
>JAMJQR010000279.1 GCA_023554335.1 Candidatus Benthicola marisminoris | reverse complement strand
CAGTCCATCAGGCTGGGCAGGATCCTCTGCAGGTTGGCGATTCCCAGGGCCCCCGCCTCCATCGCATCCGAGCCGATAGCCTCGGTTAGCGATGTCGGGTCCACGGCGCTCGGATCACCGAACCAGAACGTCGGGTCGTCCTCGCGTTCCCGGATCCAGGAGTCCAGCGTCTCCATCTCGGCGTCTGGCGACTCCGCATCGAGGATCGGCCGGTAGCCCCACCTCACGGAGAAGTCGTCGTAGGGTCCGACACGCGGGTCGAAGCACGCCCCTTCGTCTTCGGGCTGGGCCACGTAGTTGAACCGTGCGTAGTCCATGATCGAGGGTGCGACGCCCATGCGGCACACGAACCCGGGGGCGCGCAACGAGTCGACCGGATAGGCCGAGCTGGCCTTCATGTTGTGCGGCAGCCCGATGGTATGCCCCACCTCGTGCGCGGCCACGAACCGGATCAGCTTGCCCATGACCTCGTCGGAGAACTTCACCGAACGGGCCTCGGGGTTCGCTGCGGCCGTCTGGATCAGGTACCAGTTGCGGAGGAGATTCGCGACGTTGTGATACCATCCGATGTCGCTCTCCAGGATCTCTCCCGACCGCGGATCATGCACGTGCGGGCCGAAAGCGTTCTGCACGTCCGACGGGAACCAGCGGATCACGGAATAGCGGATGTCCTCGGGACTGAACTCGGGATCTTCCTCTGCGGAGGGCGGGTCCTTGGCGATGATCGCGTTGCTGAAGCCCGCATGCTCGAAGGCCTGCTGCCAGTCCTCGACGCCCGCCTTCAGATAGGGACGCCACTTCTCCGGCGTCGCGGGGTCGATCCAGTACACGATCGGCTCCACGGGGTCTACCAGCTCCCCGCGTCGGAACGCGGCCGTGTCGGAGGGCTCGAGCCGGTAGCGCGTGATGTACGTCCGGTCCACGACCTTGTGGTCGCTCAGCCCGTAGTCCACCTGCCGCACGCTGAAGAACCCGACGCGCTCGTCGAACAGCCGCGCCTGCATCGGCTCCTCAGGCAGGAGGATCATCGACTGGTTCATCTCCAGCGAGATGGTCCCGGTAGACGAGTTCGCGGGGGGCTCCTTGGCCTTGTAGGTGAGGACGTGCCGGATCTCGATGTTCTCGGGGAACGACTTCGTCCACTCGAGATAGGACCGGTCCTTGTCCAGGCTCGAGACCTTGAAGTTGTCGCGGTAGTAGGAGGGCAGCCCGAGCATCGGGATGTCCTCGGTGAACAGGGGCGTGGCCTCGACGACCACCGCCGTGCTGTCCTCGTTCCAGGTCTCGACTTCGAAGGCTGCCACGATCGGCTCGAAGTTCGCGTTCTTCACGGCCTCGTAGATGGGGAGAGAGTCGGCGGCCACGTTCTCGTATGACACGATCCTCAGCAGGATCTTCTCTCGGCTCTTCTGCCACCGGACCGTCTGCGTGTTGTTCTTCATCCCGCCGTAGCCGAGGTCCTGCGCCGTACGGGCTCGCCGCGACACGAGCAGCATCTCACGATCGAGCAGGTCGACGGGGATCTCGAAGTAGAGCTTCTCGTCTACCGTATGCAGCACGAAGAGGCCCGAGTCCGTCACGGCTTCCTCGGTCACGATCTCGGCGTAGGTCTTCTTCTCGTCGTCTGCCGGCTCGCCATTGGGAGCGCTACCCGGCTCCTGGGACCGGGCCGACGCGCAGCCCGAGGTCACCAGCAACGTCAGAAGGAAGGCACACATCGCTCGCGCGCTACTCATGTCGCCTCGCGTGATTGTGGACACTGGGAGGGGCCACTCCGAACGAGAGACGGCCCGCTGCTCAAAGCAAAACACCCGGCACGCTCAGGGAGTTTAGCGAGCCGGGTGTAGAGGATCCACGTGCGAGGCGGGTCAGCCGCCGGCCCAACCCGCCCTGAAGCCGAGTCCGAGAGCGAACGTCGTATACGCCTCGATCCCGGGAGGCCTCTGATGTCGTACGAAGCCCTGGATCTGGGCTCCGCGAGAGATCGGCACCGCCGCTTCGAGGAGCAGGTCCACGAGGGATCCGGAGAGATCATCGGAGCGGTCGCTGCTCACGCTGCCCAGACCGAGGACGGGCTGAATCAGGAAGCCCTTCTCGGTCTCCCACGCGACACCCGCGTACACCCGGCCGTCCTTGTCCGCGTGCCGTCCGGACTCCACCCAGTTGTTGCCGATGTTCTCCCCGTAGCTCCCGGAGGCGACCAGGCTCAGCTGCCGGCCGATCGGCGTCTTGAGCCTCGTGAACACGATCCAGTCATCCCGGTCGAACCAGCGTCCCAGGTACCCTCCGAACTTGAGCTCCGTCGTGCGGCGCTCGTCGGAGAACCGCACCGTCTGTGTCAACCGGTACAGGTTCTGCTCGAGACTGGCGGACTCGTCCACAGGACTGAAGGTCTGCTTGCGCTGCCCGAGGTCGAAGGAGGTCTCGAGCCTGCGTCCCGCTCCATACCTCAGCGCGCCCCCGGCGTACCAGCCGTTCCATTCATCCGGGCCCCGCACCAGCTCCGGGCTGCGCGGTACGAGTGATCGGTCCCACCCTCCCCGTAACGAGATGGCGGGTGACACCGCGACGTCGAGAGCGGCTCGCCGCAGGCCGCCCGACTCGTCATTGCCGGACGTGCTCCCTCCCCACAGGGTGCCCGTGACGTAGCCGGGTGGGCGACTGAGATCTGCGATCTCGGTCCGGAGCTCCTCGCGACTGGGGTCGATCTCCTGCGCCCGGGCGAACGCCGTGGCCGCATCGTCGCGGCGTCCGGCTGCAGAGTAGGCACGCCCCAGCCCGTCCCACGCATCGGCGTCCATCGGGCTCTGCCGAGTCGCGACTTCGTACCAGGTCACCGCCGCCTCTTCCCGTCCCTGGGCCAGCAGGGACTCGGCGAGGCCCTTCTGGGCGTCTGCCCTCCGCGGGGAGAGACGAAGAGCGTCCCGGAAGCTCTGCTCGGCCAGTTCGGCCTCGCCGGCCGCAAGCTGAGCCAGCCCGGCGCTCACGGCCGCGTCGATCGGAGCCTGCGCCGGCGCAGCGGCGACCGGTACAGCGGGGTCGGCAGGGGTGGCCGTCGTATCGATGCTGACGGGAATGGTGGCCAGCACGATTCCCGCTCCGCGAACGCCCCATGTCGTAGCCGTCGAGGGAGGTTCGCCCTCGACGCGAAGCGTGGCCGAACCTCCCGTTCCGGTCGTGGCCGATGCGACGACCGGTGCATCCGCTTCGGTGCCGGCGATCAACTCCACGTCGAGCCCGCTGACCGGGTTGTCGAACCGGTCGCGCACGTCGACCGCGACCTCGGGCACTTCGGCGCCGAGCGTGAACTCGAGCGCCGCGGGATCCGTCGAGGCGGCAGCGGCTACGTCAGGCACCGTGGTGATCGTGATCCGCGTCGGACCGGTGAGATCGACGCCCGGGGCGGCGACGGTGTAGCGGGTGGCCCCGAGACTCTCGCCGGCCGGGATGCTGAAGAAGGCCCGCCCCGACGCGTTGGTGGTGCGGGTGATGCGGTCTCCCGCACCCGGTCCCCCGGCTCCCGTGAGCGTCAGAGACTGGTCGGACAGCGCCTCTCGGGCCCGGGAGAGGTCCACGGTGACCAGCGTCGTATCACCGGCCCGTACCGTGGTCCGGCTCGCGCTGAGGGCCACGGTTACCGCTTGTGCGTCCGCGGCGCACCGCCGGGCCGCGTCGATCAGCTCCTCCGAGGCTCCCAGATTCCTGAGATCCTGCCAGTCGCCCTCCGTGGGCTCGAAGCTGAGGCAACGCGAGCGGACGGTGGCGACCTTGTCCGCGGGTGCATCCGCGGACACAACCACTCGAACCAGGGCGCTCTTGCTGAGTCCCCCCTCCTGCGCTCTCAGCGGTTCAGCCGATACGACGAAAGCGACGGCCGCGAGGGCAGCCGCAATCAGCGGAAGGCGCCTGCCAGCGTATCTCCTCGAGCACGTCACCGGGCCGCTCACGGCGTCACCACCCGGAGACCGGTCGGCGGCGCCGGGGGAATCTGATCCTCCGATGGGAATGTCTTCGCGCTCACGCTTTCGCTGCGCTCTCCTTCAATTCCTTCTCCGTTGACGGCGGACACCGAGTAAACATACGTGGTGTTCCGCTCCAGGCCGCTGTCCGCGAACGAGGTCCCCACCACGCTTCCGATGGGAGCGCTGTCCCTGTAGACGTTGTATCGATCCACGCCGGACTCCGGATCCTGCGACGCTGTCCACGTGAGGTCGATCTGCGTCTGGCTCACCGGTTCGGCCGCGAGATCCGTCGGCGCGGTGGGCCCGGACCCGTCCTGCGTGGTCGCGGAGGCCGGCTCGCTGAGACCGCTTTGCAGGCCATCCCCGTTTACGGCTGACACCGTGTACTCGTAGGTCGTGGCCGGGTCGAGACCCGTGTCCTGGAAGAACGTCTCGGTCGTCGTGCCCACTTCCGCGCCGTCGCGGAAGACCGTGTAGGAGTCGATCCCGGACTCGGGGTCCTCCGACGGCGACCACGTCAAATCGATCTGCGTCGGGCCCGCCGCGGTAGCCGTCAGTTCCGTCGGCGTCGTGGGACCCGTACCATCGAACGTGGTCGCGCTCACGGTCGAGCTGGCATCGCTTTCCAGCCCGTCCCCGTTCACGGCCACCACATAGTAGTCGTATTCCGTCGCCGGTGAGAGGCCGTCGTCCTGGAAGACGGTCTGGGTCGTGGTGCCCACCTCGGATCCGTCCCTGAACACACGGTACCCGGCGATTCCGCTCTCCGGGTCCGATGAGGCGGACCAGGTCAGGTCGATTCGCTCGGTCCCGACAGGCGATGCCGACAGGTTGGTGGGAATGGTCGGCGGCGTCGCATCCAGGGTCGTCGCCGTGGCTGGATCGCTGAGATCGCTCTCGAGTCCCTGCCCATTCACCGCCCGCACCTGATACGTGTACTCCGTGGCCGGACTGAGCCCGGCGTCCGTGTACGAGGATTGAACCGTCTGCGCTATCTCGGATCCGTCGCGGTAGACGCGATAGCCCTGGATACCGGTCTCGGGATCCGATGAAGCCGACCAGTCGAGGTCGATCTCGTCCGTGCCCGCAGCCGTGGCTGTCAGGTCGGTCGGCGTCGAGGGCGGCGTGTCATCCAGGGTCGTGGCTCTGGCACGGTCGCTGGGGTCGCTCTCGAGCCCCTGCCCGTTCACCGCCCGCACCCGGTACTCGTATTCCGTGGCCGGGCTGAGGCCGGTGTCGAGGAACGTCGTGCCGGTGGTCTCGACGATCTGAGATCCGTCCCTGAACACCCGGTATCCGGCCACTCCCGTCTCCGGGTCCGAGGACGCCGTCCAGGATAGGGTGATGGAAGTCGAGCTTGCGGGGTCTGCCGTAAGGTTGTCGGGTTTGGTCGGAGGCGTCCCGTCGAGGGTCGTCGCCTGCGCGCTGTTGCTGGGGTCGCTCTCCAGGCCCTCATCGTCGAGGGCCGTGACCGTGTAGTTATAGGTCGTGAATCCGTCGAGCCCCGAATCCCTGTAGGTCGTGGTGAGGCCGATGTCGTCCACGGCGCTGCCGTTACGGTAGATGCGATAACCGATCAGGTCGCTGGCCGACGGCGCGGTCCAGGAGAGGTCGATCTCCGAGTCGCTGAACGTCGTTGCCGACAGGCCGGAGGGAGCCGGCGGCGGGACAGGATCCAGCGTCTTCTCGTTCACCGGCCCGGCCTGACTTCCCTCGACCCCGTCCCCGTTCACTGCGGAGACCCGGTACTGGTAGACCGTCGATGGCTGGAGTCCCGTGTCCGAGTATGAAGTCGCGGCGGTGCGCGCGACTTCTCCGCCGTCCCGGTAGACCACGTAATCCAGGATTCCCGTCTCGGGATCGCTGGCCGGATCCCACGTGATATCGATCTGCGTGGTGCTCGCCGCAGTGGCCTGCAGGTTTGCGGGTGTGGTCGGAGGCGTTCCATCGAGCGTCCGGACGGTAATCGTGTTGCTGGGCCCCGACTCTGTGCCGAACACCGTGGCCGTCACGAAGTAGTCGTACGACGTGAACGCCGCCAGGCCGCCATCGGAGTAGGACGTCGCTCCGATCCCCGACGCAACCGGCGCTCCGTTCCGGTAGACCGTGTAGGTGGCAAAGATGCCGCTGCTGCCCCAGCTGAGATCGATCTGGGATGAACTCACCCCCACGCCCGTGAGATTGGACGGCGGATTCTGCGCCTGGGCGGGCGTGGCCGCGAGCAGCGACCCCAACAGCAGCAGCCCCACCCCCAGCCTCCAGGCCATCCGCGACATGCCGGGAGCTCTGGCCGGAGTCCTCATGGGCCCACCTCGACCGGCAGCGGCTCGGAGAACTCACTCTCGTTCCCGTCCGCATCCAGGGCCGTCACGGCGAACAGGTAGTCCCCCGCTTCCAGGCCGGTCACCGTGAAGCGAGTCGTATCGCCCACCACGACCATTCGGCTGTCCCCGGCGTCTGCCGGCGGATCCGGTGTGTAGTACAGCTGGTAGCCGGCCAGGTCCTCGAGCGGCCGGCCCACCGCGTCCGTCGTGGGCGCGTCCCACTCGAGCGTGACCGAGTAGCGGTCGGTAGGGTGGGTTGGGGGCCCGTCGCCGGATCCGTCCGGCGCGCACGAGGTCGCGGATACGATAGCGAGCGAGCAGGCCAGGACGGCCCGGCTCAACCGATTGTTGCGGTCATGCCACATGGGTACCGTAGTTCGTTTGTCCGCCGCTACACGGCGGGAGCCACTGAATCGTCCGGCCACGCCTAGCTTCGGCGTTTTCGTCCCAAGAGACGGCCGGCATGGGCGCGACATAGGGAAGCAAGGTTCCTGCCAAGGGGCGGCCGCGGGGCAGGGGTCCCGCCGAGGAGTCAGGGGGCGACCAGCCGCAGTCCGGTGGGGGGTGCCGGGGGAATCCGATCCTCCTCCGACAGAGTCGTTGCTTCGACCTCTGCGCTTCTCTCACCCTGCACATCCTCTACGACGCTGGCGACCTGGTAGCGGTACGTCGTCTCCGGCGCCAGGCCCGTGTCGATGAATGTCGTTGCCGCCACGCTACCCACGAACGCGCCGTCCCGATACACGTTGTACCCCGTGATCGTCTCCGCCGGGGCACTCCAGGTCAGCTCTACGTTCGTGGTACTCAGCGGCGTGGCCGTGAGGTCCACGGGTGCCGGGGGACCAGGCTCATCCAGAGTGGTCGCGGACGCCGACTCACTGAGTCCGCTCTCGAGATTCTCGCCGTTCACGGCTGAGACCCGGTACTCATAGGTGGTCGACGCGGCGAGTCCCGCGTCCTGGTAGCTCGTGACCGGCGAAGTTCCGATTGCGTCTCCGTCACGAAACACCCGGTAATAGGCGATCCCCGATTCGTCGTCCGTGGATGCCGACCAGTTGAGGTCGATTCCGTCGGTGGCCACGGCCAGCGCGGTCAGGTCTTCCGGGGTGCTCGGCCCGCTGCCATCCGCGGTAGTGGCGGAGGCCGGATCACTGAGCGGGCTCTCTCCGCCGTCGCCATTCACCGCCGAGACCCGGTACTCGTACGTGGTGCTCGGCTCCAACCCCTCGTCCTGAAATGCGGCCGATTCCGAGGTGCCGATTTCGACGTCGCCCCGCAGCACCCGGTAGTACAGAACGCCCGATTCAGCATCCTCGGCGGGGGTCCACGAGAGGTCGATGCGTCCGGTCCCCACGGCGGTGGCAAGCAGGCCCCTCGGCGTGGTCGGTGGGGTTCCGTCCCTCGTCGTGACCACAGCGGCGTTGCTGGGCGCGCTCTCGTCCCCGTCCTCGTCCAGAGTGGTCACCGTGTACGTGTAGGTCGTGAACGGAGCGAGGCCCGAGTCCTCGTACTCGGTTCGCGACGTCGTGGCGATCGGCGCGCCGTCCCGGTAGACCCGGTAGCCCTCTATGTCATCGTCATCGGAAGGGGACCTCCAGTCTAGAACCACGGCGTCGGGACCGGTCGCGTCGGCGGTGAGATCTCGCGGAGGCTCCGGCGCGGCATCGGAGAGCGTCTGCACCTGGATCGGGCCGGCGGGCGATCCCTCGAGCCCCTGGCCATTCACCGCTGAGACCTTGTACGAGTACTGGCGGTCGTCCTGGAGCGAGCCATCGACGTACCCCGCGTCGGCCGTGCGCCCGACCTCGCTGTCGTCACGGTAGATCACGTATTCCGTGATTCCGGATTCCGGATCGGTGGCAGCGCTCCAGGTCAGCGTGATCTCTCCCTGCTGGGACGGCGCTCCGCTGAGGTCGGAAGGTGAGCC
>JAMJQR010000278.1 GCA_023554335.1 Candidatus Benthicola marisminoris | reverse complement strand
CCGGACTCGTCGTACCTGGACCCCAGGATCGTCACCGGGGTTACGGCCGCCGAGCTGATCGGCCCGGACCTCGTCGACGTCCTGCGTTCGGGCGACGTCGTGTTCGGCAATCTCGAGGGTGCCCTTTTCGACGCCGGCGGCGAGTCCAAACGGTGCAGGAACATGGACGCGTGCTATGCCTTCCGGAGCCCGGAGTGGTATTCGGAGATCCTGGCGGACATGGGCTTCAATCTCATGAGCCTGGCAAACAATCACAGCGGGGACTTCCTGGACGTGGGCCGCGAGGCGACCGTCGCTGCGCTCGAACGGCAGGGAATCGTCTTCGGCGGCCTCAACCAGCCGGGGGCCCGGACCGGCACGCTGGTTCTCGGCGACGGAACGCGCGTCGGACTGGCCGGCTTCTCACCCAACAAGGGGACCGTGAGCATCCATGACCTGGAAGGTCTTCGGCGCATCGTGGCCGCTCTTGGGGAATCGCACGACCTGGTGATCGTGTCGTTCCACGGAGGAGCGGAAGGGTCCGACCGGATGCACGTCACGCGCGAAGCGGAGGAATTCTACGGCGAGCGGCGCGGAAACGTGTACGAGTTCGCGCACGCGGCGGTGGACGCCGGGGCCGATGTCGTGATCGGACACGGACCGCACGTACCGCGCGCGGTGGAGCTCTATCGCGGTCGATTCATCGCCTACAGTCTCGGAAATTTCTGGACGTGGAAGCGCTTCAACCTCCGGGGGCCCAACGGCCTCGCGCCGGTTCTCGACCTGGAGGTCGATCGCAGCGGGCGTGCCGTGTCGGCAAGGATCGTGAGCGCCCGACAATCCGGACTCGGTTCTCCGCGGCTCGATCCGACGAACGGAGCCGCCCGCACCATCGAAGACCTGACCGGGGATGACTTCCCGGAGAACGACCTGCGGTTCGACCGGGACGGCAGAATCGAGTGGTCTGCGTCCGCCGACCGATCGACCGACGGCTCGTAGACCCCAGGCAATCCGAGCGCGCTAGCTTTATCACACAAAGTACTTGACAGAAACGCGTGGGAGACGCATTCTGTGCACATGGAACAGCCAATGCGCGCCGACGAGCAGCCATCTCATACGACGGCGCTCAGCGACCGGGCGATCGAGAACATCAGCTTCATCCGGCGCACGATGGAGGCGTCGGGCACGTTCACGGCCGTGTCGGGGGTCGGGGTCATGGGCCTCGGGCTGCTGGCCCTGGCGGCCTCGGCGCTGACCGTGCGCTTCCCCACCCCGGATGCCATGCTCGGAATCTGGACAGCGACCGCCGTCCTCGGCGCCGCGGTCTCCGGCTGGGCCATCGCGCGAAAGGCCCGTCACCGTCAGGAATCGGCCCTGTCGGGACCGGGGCGGAAGTTCGTTCTCAATTTCATGCCGGCGATCCTGGCAGGCGCGGCCCTGACCGTCGCCCTGTTCGAGGCCGGACTGCCCGAGCTTCTACCGGGAACCTGGCTGCTGCTCTACGGAACTGGAGTGGTGACCGGCGGGGCGTTCTCGGTCAGGGTGGTCCCGGCCATGGGCGTTGCGTTCATGGCCGCGGGAGTACTTGCCCTGGTCCGACCCGACTGGGGCCCCGTGCTCATGGCGGCCGGCTTCGGCGGCCTGCACTTGGCGTTCGGAGCGATCATCACCTGGAGGTACGGTGGCTGACGAGAAGCGGGCTACGGCCCGAAAGTTGGACCCGGAGGAGACGATGGACCCCCGCGCCCAGAGCTCAGCGGGAACAGGCCCCAAGTCGGCCGCCAGCGGGCCCATGGCCCTCGATGCACTGATTCACGAACGCGTCCGCCTGGGAATCGTCAGCGCCCTGTCCGTCAGCGAACGCCTCGCGTTCACTGAGCTCAGGCAGTTGCTGGACACCACCGATGGAAACCTCAGCGCCCACGCGCGGAAGCTCGAGGACGCCGGCTACATCGAGTGCAAGAAGTCGTTCACCGGCCGCGTGCCGCATACCGAGTATGGGCTGACGAGCCTCGGTCGCGCGCGGCTCAAGGACTACCTGGCGCACATGGAAGCTCTCATCGAGATGACGCGCCAGGCATAGCCACGTCCGCCGCGAGGCGGACCGGGTTCACCCGAGGGCGGCCGCTGGCCGCCTTTCACAGGACTGGAGACTTTGTGATGCAGAGTACTCTACATCCACGACCACCGGATGGTCTGCACGTCGGCATCATCATGGATGGCAACGGTCGCTGGGCAGAGTCGCGGGGGCAGACCCGATCCCGAGGGCACATCGAGGGGGCGCGTGTCGCCCGTGCAGTCGTCGAAGGCGCCCCCTCGCTCGGTGTCGGTGTTCTTACCCTCTACGCGTTCTCCGCCGACAACTGGAAGCGTCCATCTGGAGAGGTGAGATCGCTCATGCGTCTGCTGCGCGTCTATCTCAGGTCGCAGGCCGAGCGGTGCATCGATCACGGTATCCGGGTCGAGGTCATCGGGCGCAGGGACCGCCTGCCCCCGTTGGTCGTAAGGGAAATCGTCGCGACCGAAGGTCTTACGGCGCGCGGCGATCGATTGCTGCTCCGGCTGGCCATCGACTACTCGGCTCGGGATGCCCTTCTCGCAGCGGCGCTCGCCGGTCCGAGCAGCCGGCGCGAGTTCGACTGGAACCTCGACCGGGCGGTACATGCCCATACCCCGGTGCCGGACGTCGACCTCGTCCTGCGTACGGGCGGGGAGCGCCGTCTCAGTGACTTCATGCTCTGGGAGAGCGCTTATGCGGAGCTGGTGTTCACGGACGTGCCCTGGCCCGCGTTCTCAGTGGGAGATCTGACTGCGGCGATCCGTGAGTTTCACCAGCGCGACCGGCGCTTCGGGGCCGTAACCGCACCCCTGTCCCTTTCGGCCCATGTACATGAGCTCGGGAGGGTATCGTGAGATTCCTGCTGATCCTGCTCATCGCGTGGTCGCTCGGCACCTGCCGCTCGGAAGTCCCCGAGGTGCCGCGCGCCTTCGAATGGACCACCTGGTCGGGAACGGTGCCGGTCAAGATCTACCTCACAGATCTCGAGTTTCGCTCCGATCGCGAACTGAACCCTGTGAACCGCCGGATCCTGGCCTCCTTCACGATCATTTCGGAAGCAGCGGACTAGGCCGCCGACACGAGAGAGGGGCGCTCCCGATTGGGAAGCGCCCCTTTTCTCATATGGCTGTCCGGCCCGATCAATAGCTCGCGTAGACCGCTTCCTGACCCGAATCATCGAAGGTGAGCACGTCGTACGGCTCGCTCACCGGGCCCTCCATGCCCGGCGACCCCCGGGGCAT
>JAMJQR010000277.1 GCA_023554335.1 Candidatus Benthicola marisminoris | reverse complement strand
TCTAGTCGCGATCCGGTCATCCTGCGGCGGATCCCAGAGGTCCGCTGGCCGGCGGCGGCGTTGATCGCGCTTGCGCTGGCCGTGGCCGGGATCGGCGTGTGGGAGAGCTATTGGCGGTTCAGTCAACAAGTCGTTCCCGCGTATCGGAACAGCGATGGTCAGTGGGCCGAGGCCCGGCGGCGAGTCGATCGCTCGGAGCCGAACGCGACCGTGTTCATCGGCTCCTCGCGCACCCAATTCGACATCGACCTCGACGTCTGGGAAGAGCTGACCGGCGTGCACGGCGTGCAGCTCGCCCTCGAGGGCTCGAACCCGATTCCGATCCTCACCGACATTGCCGACGACGAGGACTTCAGCGGGCTGCTGGTCGTGGGGATCACTCCGCCGCTGGTGCTGATGCCGGGAATCGGCGCGCGGGCCGAGGCGCTCGAGCACTACTACAAAGAGAGCCCCTCGGAGTGGGTCGGGACGAAGCTCTCGTATCCGCTCGAGGCGAGCCTCGCCTTCTACAACTGGGACTACGCCCTGTTCACGGTCCTGGAGCGCCAGCCCTGGTGGCCGGAGAGGAAGGGTCTCCCGTACCAGCCACCCGAGGTCCGTCGGATCGAGAACATGCGGCGGGACCGGCAGGCCGACATGTGGAATCGGGTCGAGGACGATCCGGCGTACAACGAGATCGTGACCTCCACCTGGCAGGCCATCATCGAGAATCTTCCACCACCGCCGCCACCGGAAGAGGCGAAGAAGGCGTTCGAGGCCCTCCTGGAGGGGATCGCACGCGACGTCGGGAAAATCCGGGCGCGCGGGGGCGAGGTGGTGTTCATTCGTCCGCCCTCGTCCGACTGGTTTCGTGAAGTCGAGCGTCAGATGACTCCACGGGAGAGGGTGTGGGAGCCGATCCTGGACGCGGCAGACGCCGTGGGAGTCCACTTCGAGGACTACCCCGAGCTGAGCGACGTGAGGACCCCCGAGTGGTCGCACATCAGCTCGCGGGACAAGGCGGAATGGACGCGCGTTCTGGTACGGATCCTCGAGAACCGCATGGCGGAAGCCGGAATCCCCCGCCCGGAGCTCGGAACGTGAACATCTGCCGGGAGATCAGATCATGAGTCTGCTCGTCGCGCTCGATTTCACCGACGTCACCGACGTCCAGCTCCTGATCGTGGCCCGGCTCGCGGCGCCGAATCGCGAGATCTACCTGCTGCACGTGGCCGAGCCCGATCCCAGCTTCGTGGGATTCGATGCCGGCCCCGACGAGGTCCGTGATCAGGTCGCCCGCGAATTCCACCAGGAGCACGAGCGGATCCAGGCGCTGGCCGACAGGCTCCGGGAGGCCGGATTCAACGCGAAGGCCCTTCTCGTCCAGGGACCGACCGTGTCGACGATCCTCGCGGAAGCCGAAAAGGTGAATGCCGAGGCGATCGTCGTCGGGTCACACGGCCACGGAAAGCTCTACGACTTCGCCGTCGGCAGCGTCTCGTCGGAAGTCATCCGGAAGTCGAAGGTGCCGGTGCTGGTGGTGCCCTCGAAGTAGTGACCCGCACGCCGTCGTCGATCTCGTCCGATGGAAACAGGATGACCTCGTCGCCCTCGGCGAGCGGGGGCAGAACGCCGTCGTCGCCGCCGTTCGCGGGCAGCACCTCAGCGAGCTCGGTCGATCGGTGCCCGATCCTGACCGAGCGACGCACGGCCCGGCCGCCTTTCACAACGAACGCCTGCCACTCACCTCCCAGCTGAAACAGGGCGCTGGTGGGAACCGTGAGGACGTCGTCGCCCTCCCATGTGACGATGCGCGCCTCGACCCTGAATTCCGCTCCCAGCGATAGCGGCGCATCGAAGATGTCCGCGATCACCCAGACTCGCTGCTCCTCGACGCCCAGAGCCGAGTACTTCGTGAACGCCGCCGGCTCTAACAGGCGAACTGCACCGTGCAGCGGCTCGTCGCCGCCCCACTCCTCGAATCTGACCGGGTCGCCGGGGCGAATCCGGACGGCATGCTCGGATAACACGTCCACGATCACTTCCAGCCCCTCGGCATCGCCGATCTCGACGATCGGGGTACCCGCCAGCACCACTCGTTCGCTCTCCTCCAGCACGCGCAGGACCCGACCCGCTGCGGGCGCGTAGACGAGCTGGGCCAGCGAGCCAGGGCTCTGATCGGCCGCTCCCGCGAGGGCCAGCTCCCGCGCCCTGACATCCGCCGAGGCCGCGGCCGCCGCTGCGCGCAGCGCCTCCACCTGCTCTTTCGCGGAAAGCGCGGCGAGTTCCGATCTCTCGGCGGCCTGCCGGCTCACCAGTCCCCTCTCCACCAGCGGCCGATCCCGCTCGGCCTCACGTCTCATCTGCTCGGCTCGGGCGATCGCAGCTTCCAGCCGGGCCGAGGCCTCCCGGTCCCGTGACTCGGCGGCGGCAAGTTCGGCTCGCAGAATGCCGACGTCTCTCGGACCCTCCGGCCGCGGATGGATTCTCGCCACTGCGCTGCCCCGCTCCACGCGGTCCCC
Source organism: Candidatus Benthicola marisminoris (assembly GCA_023554335.1). Classification (GTDB taxonomy): domain Bacteria; phylum Gemmatimonadota; class Gemmatimonadetes; order Palauibacterales; family Palauibacteraceae; genus Benthicola; species Benthicola marisminoris. Next base: position 3,713 of record JAMJQR010000277.1, on the reverse strand, counting down.
CTCATCCACGGTCGGCCGCTCCAGCCTTCCGGAGACCGGCGCCGCGATAACGTATTTGTTTCGAACCCGGGTCCGTCCGTCCTCGTCGACCGTCACAAGCATCGGGCGACGGGATACCTGCGCCGTCTCCACCTCGACTCCGCGGCCGGAGAATCTCCACACGAGCAGCAGAGCCGTGCCTCCCACGAGCGCCAGAATCCACCAGGTCCTCTTCCTCATTTTCACTATTCCCGCGTCTTGAGAACCGCGATCAGGTCGAGCCGATTCAGGCGACGGCGCACGATCCCGCCGCTGACCACCCCGGCGAGCAGCGTTACGGTGGCCGCAGCCAGGTAGGTCCGCGTGCTCACGATAAGCGGAATTCGATAAGTCTCCGTCTGCAACCCGGCCGAGACGGCCACCGCCAGCAGGTAGCCGAGCGCCATTCCGAGCGGGATTCCGATCAAGGTCGTCACCGCCTGTTCGCCGAGCAGCAGGACCGCGACCTCCCTTCGCGTGAAGCCCAGGACTCGGAGACTCGCCAGTTCGCGCCCCCGCTCGGACAGCGCGATGCGGGCTCCGTTATAGATCACGGCGATGGCGATCACCCCGGAAAAGCCGAGGATGAAGAACAGCCCGATGAACAGTCCCTCCGCGAGCCTCTCTTCAAACGATGCCAGCATCTGCGCCGGCGAAGCCACACTCGCCACCGCAGGCAGTTCCTTCAGCCGGCGGTTGAGTGCGGCGCGCGAGGGCTCGTCGACACGCAGCCAGGCGCCCGTGTACGATCGCTCGCCCCGGGCCAGGGCATGCAGCGCATCGAGGTCCATATACACCGCGAGTCCCATGAAGTCCTCGACGATCCCCGCAACCGCGACCCGTGCCGTTCTCCTCTCGCCTTCCAGGACCTCGACCTGCAGGGAGTCGCCACGACCCACCGACAGCTGCTCCGCCAGCATGGCGCTCAACAGCAGCCCTTCGGGTGGAAGCGGGTGCGTGCCACCGCCGGCTGTCACGATGCGGCGCAGTCGCGTGCCGGCCTCGATTCCGAGGATCGCGTTCTCCCGCTCCCGGTGGCCGGCTCGAAGGCGGACGGGCACGATCCGGTACGGCTCGACCCGCGTGACGCCCTTCAAGTGCGTCAGGTCGTGCTCTACGGACCGAGAAAGAGGGTGGTTGAACGTCAGCGCCAGGTCCTCGCGCTGCGCGACGCGGAACTGCAGGTCCATCATGTAATCCACGCCGTCGAACATGAACAGGCCGATTACCAGTATCGCGACGGCGAACGCCACTCCCACCGAGGAGAACACGCTGCGCAGCGGGGTCCGCTCGACGTTTCGCAGAATCATCCGACCCGAGGCCGGCAACAGTGATCCGAGCCCGAGCCTCTCGAACGCTCCGGGCTTGAAGCTGGCGGGAGGCTCCGGTCGCATCGCTTCGGCAGGCGGAAGGCGGATTGCACGCCGCACCGCTCCCAGCGCTCCGAGTCCGGCGGCAGCGAGGCTTACGCCCGCGGCGATCAGCACCAGGTCCCAGCCGATCTCGTATCGAAGCGTCGGAAAGTCGAAGTAGTCACCGTACAAACGGACCATGCTGCGGCCGAGTCCGATCCCGGCGCCGATGCCCACGATCGAGCCCGCGGCCACCGCGGCCAGCGCGAACCCGAGGTAGTGACGCCCGACTTCGGCATCGGTGTAGCCGAACGCCTTAAGCACTGCGATCTCCGTTCGCTGCGTAGCGATCAGACGACCGAGTACGAGGTGCAACAGGAACGCCGCCACGAGCAGGAATACCGCGGGTATCGCCGTCCCCATGGTCCGGTTCTGGTCAAGCTCGCCCTGCAGGATCTGGTGCGAGACCTGGTCCTCCCGTCCATAGGCGCCCAGACCGCCATACGGATCGAGCAGTCGATCCAGTTGCTTGATCACGTGGTCCTCGAGCGCACCCGGTGCGACCGTCAGCAAGACCTCGTTGAACGCGCCGTCCATGTCGTACGCGGGCCCGAGCGCGTCGCGGCTCATCCAGACGATTCCGAATCGCTCGTCATCGGGATACAGCGCGCCCGGTGGAACGGCGTATGAGTATTCCGGCGAAATGGCCGTCCCTACGATCTCCAGCTCGCGTTCGCGACCGTTGATGATCGCGCGAAGCGTATCTCCCGGAACGAACGCGTTCGCGATCGCGAAATTCTGGCTGATGATCACCTCGTCCCGCCGGCCAGGCGCGACATAGCGGCCGGTTTCGAGGTGCAGCTCCGACAGGCGCGGTCGACCGCGCTCGGGAATGGAGACGAACTGGCCGAGAGCCGGCTGCTCCACGCCTTCCACGTCCAGCGAGGCCGCGAACGACACCCGGGTTTCGACGACCGCCACGCCGGAAAGCCGCTCGATCCTTCGTCGCAGCGACTCGGGCGCCCGCTCCAGCTGCGACCAGACCTGCGGGAAACGCGCGTCGCGGTAGTACTCCTCCATCGAAAGCAGCAACGACTCGTAGGTGCCCCGCATCGTCAGCACCGTCATGATTCCCACGGCCACCACGGCGGCGATCGAGAACAACTGGCCGCGGTATTCCAGGATCTCCCGAACCAGCTTCCGAGAGAGCGTATTCACCGGGAGCCCTTGCCCTGCACCTGCCCGGCGGCGCTCACCAGCGGATCTCCTCGATCGAAGCCCGCTCCTCGTTCGTGTGCTCCGAGGAGATCTCTCCGCTGCTCAGACGGATCACCCGGTCTCCCAGCGCCGCGATGGCGGCGTTGTGCGTGATCAGCGCAGTCGTCGTCCCGATCTCCCGGTTCACCTTGTCGATCACCCGCAGCACGAGCCGGCCCGTCTCCAGGTCCAGGGCCCCCGTCGGTTCGTCGCATAGCAGGACGTCGGGCCGCTTGGCGACCGCACGGGCGATCGCCACGCGCTGCTGCTCGCCACCCGACAACTGAGCGGGAAAGTGGTCGACGCGGTCCAGGAGGCCGACAAGCTCCAGCGCCTCGTTCGCCGCCATCGGATCGGACGAGATGTCGGTGACCAGCGCAACATTCTCTGCCGCTGTGAGGCTGGGGATCAGGTTGTAGAACTGAAACACGAATCCGACGTTCTCGCGCCGGTAGAGGGTCAGGTCGTCCTCGTCGGCCTGGCTCAGGTCACGATCCCGGTATCGGACGGAGCCTGTCGTCGGAAGGTCCAGCCCGCCGAGGATGTTCAGGAAGGTGCTTTTGCCGCTCCCGGAGGCGCCGAGGATTACCAGCAGTTCACCGGCGTACAGGTCCAGACTGACGGAGCGGAGCGCGTGCACTTCCACTTCGCCCATCTGGTACATCTTCGATACATCGCGCGCCCGGAATACGATGTCGCGGCTCGCTTCCGGAGCGGCCTGGCGCTGCAAGAGGGCACCTCCTCTCCTCAGCGGAAAGATACGGTGTCCGCGTCCCTTCCCCTACCTCTCGCCGTTCTCCGGCAGCATTGCGTCCGTCGGCTCTACGTCGCGCCGCAGACGGCTGATCACGTGCGCCGCGTTGATCAATCCGATGTGGCTGTACGCCTGCGGGTAGTTGCCGAGCAGTTCTCCGCTCTTCGGGTCGATTTCCTCCGCCAGCAGACCGGTCGGGCTGGCGCGCTCGAGCACCGACTCGAAGACCTCGACCGCCTCCTCGATCCGGCCCTGCAGTGCCAGCACCTGCGCCAGCTGGAAGGTATTGACGGCGAAGGTCCCTTCCCCCGCGCCGGCATCGGCGAGGCCGT
>JAMJQR010000006.1 GCA_023554335.1 Candidatus Benthicola marisminoris | reverse complement strand
GCCGGGACGACTACCGCGGTCTTCACGAACCTCGACGACGGGCTCGAGGACGGCGTGGAGTATGCTGCGACGGTCTACGCAATCAACGACGAGGGTGAGGCTCCCTCCAACGAAGAGACCGTTACGACGAACTTCTTCCCGTGGGACGAGTGGTTCCCGACGAGCCTGCACGAGACGGGCGCGGGGAAGATCACGTATTACAGCGCGGCCAACGGCGGCTTCGAGCGCCTGACAGGCGTGCCGTACGAGACCGCCTTCTGCATCGGCTGCCACAGCTCGACGGACGGCCGCCCGCCGGTCAGCGGGCGCACCTGCGATCGGTGCCACAGCACGGCCGATCCACAGCTCGGGGCCAACGATGTGGACGACTCCTGGGACCCGGCGACGAGCGTGTGCCTGAGCTGCCACAGCCGCCAGAAGAACGAACTCGGTCTCGGCTGGTCGGATGTGCACCGTGACATGGGCTTCGGGTGCATGGCCTGCCACACGAACGAGGATGTGCACGGCGACGGCACGCAGTACGACGGCCTGCAGGACCTCGGGGCCATCGACGCAAACTGCGAGACCTGTCACGACGCGGGCGCCGGCTTCGTGCACCCGGCCGGAGATCCGCACGACGGTGCCGTGTCGTGCGCGGCATGCCACGCGCAGACCGTGGTCACGTGCAACAGCTGCCACTTCGAGTCCGAGATCAACGGCGACGGCAAGGTGTTTCCGAAGCCGCCGAAGACCGGATGGTTGATGCTCGCAAACCGCTTGAAGAGAGACGGCTCGGGTGAGACCGAGGTCTACCCGGCCAACTTCCAGAGCGTGAAGTACACGACGGCGGCGGGCGACTCGACCACGTACGTGGCGTTCGGCTACTACACGCCGCATACGATCGGAACGGGCCGTACATGCGCTGACTGCCACAACAACATGGGCGGCACGAACTCCGCGATCGTCGACTACAACGCCACGGGCGTGATCAACATGGCGATCTTCGACGCAGGGACGCAGAAGATCGTGAACCCCGACGGCATCGTGCCGATTCCGGAGGACTACCTCCAGTCGCTGTACTACGAGTTCGCTGACACGGACGACGTGGGAGCGACCTTCCAGTTCTACAAGGCGGGCGCGGACACGATCCGTGTGCCCACGCAGTGGGTGACGCCGCTGAGCTTCGACCAGATGGATGCGCTCGGCATGGCACCGCCAGCGCCGTAAAGGCTGGAACACCTGGATCCAAGGATCCGACAGACGACGCGGGGGCGGCCTTCGGGCTACCCCCGCGTTCGTTCATCCAGGTTTGGGTTTGGGCCATCGCCGGCAGGCCGTGCACAGCTGTTCAGGCCGTATCGCCCCCGTCCACCACGAGGATCGCCCCGGTGATCCACGCGGCCTCCTCTGATGCCAGGAACGCCACGGCGCCGGCCACGTCCTCGGGCCGGCCGAGCCTGCCGAGCGGAATCTCCGACTCGATGCGCAGGCGCTCGGCCGCGGGGTCCGCCGCCCGCTGCACGTAGGCCTGAAACATGTCGGTGTCGATGGCGCCCGGGCACACGCAGTTGACCCGGATGGCCGGGGCGTGATCGCGGGCCATGGATCGGGTGAGACTGACGATCGCGGCCTTCGACGCGGCATAGGCTGCATAGGACCGAGCGCCTGTCAGTCCCAGGATGGAGGCGATATGGACGATGGCTCCGCCCTCCGTCATGCGCGGGATTACCGCACGAGAGACCCGGAACACCGTACTGAGGTTGGCGGTCAGAACCTGGTCCCACTCCTCGTCGCCCGTCTCGGGGACGGTGGTCGGCTGCCCGATGATGCCGGCGCAGTTGACGAGGACGTGTACGGGACCGTCGATCTCGTTAAGCGCTCGCTTCACCTGTGCGGTGTCGGCGCAATCGCACTGCTTGGGGACGACCGAGCCGAGTGATACCTCGAACGCGCCTTCCGAGTCTCTCAGCTCCGTGACATCGAGGTCCAGGGCGTGCACCAGGGCACCCGTTCTCGCCAATCGCTCCGCGACGGCTCGCCCGATACCTCGGCCGGCTCCGGTTACGACGGCGGTGTTCCGCATGTCACCCGTCTTCCGGAGCCGCGGCGCTGGCCATTACCGGCAACATCAGCGACTCGACGGCTTGGATCTGGTCTGAGGTCATGCCGACCCGCCATTCCCCCGCGACATCGATCACGTCGCTGATGCACAGCGCGGCCGCCAGAGGCCGATCGTGAAACCTGGAAACGGAGAGAAGAGCGGAGAGCTCCATCTCGACCGCGCGCACCCCACGCGAAAGCAGATCTCGAATGAACTCGGGCGTCTCCCGGTACAGGGCGTCCGTGGTGGCCGCAGGGCCCTCCACGTAGGCGATCTCAGCGTCGCGCAGCAGGCTCATGATTCTGGCTCGCAGTCCCCAGTCCGTGCGCACGAAGTCTCGATCGACCTCGTAGTGCCACGAGGTGCCCTCGTACACGTATGACCGGTCGGGCACCACGATCTGGCCGAACGGGATCTCGCCCCCGCCGGAAGCCGGGTAGCCAGCCGTACCGAACGCCAGGAACCGCTCGAACCCGAGGGCGATGAGCTCTTCCAGCAGGACCGCGGCCATGGGCGCCCCCGGGCGGCCGGCTACGATCGCGTACGGAGCCTCTCCCTCCGGGTCCACCAGATGGATTTCCGTCGGTACCGTGACGCCGATGTCGAAGGAGATCCGCGGCCCTCGCTCGATCGCCTGCTCGAGGAGGCCGCCGCAGTAGGTGATCACGCAGGTGGGCGGCAGGTCCGGAAGCTCGATTCCCTTCGCTTCCAGGACGTGATCCAGATACTGCCGCGCGCTGGTGATGCTGGGCGACGGATACGGGCGGCGGACTCGAGGTCGTGGAGAATGCATCAGTCAGTCTTCCGTTTGGTTGCCCACATGCGGTGAGCAAGATCGAAGGATGTGAGGGCAGCCACCAGAGGCACCTGCCGGGATCGGCCCTCGAAGTGCGAGTCCAGACGCTCCTTGACCGGCTCCCACTCGAGGAAGGACCTGAAGGCCGCATCCGGTGCGTAGAGAATCTCTTCCAGCGCCGGCCGAAGCGGGCCCCGGCTCCAGCCTGCGAGGTCGAAGGCGTGGGCGTATCGGCGGCTGGGCCAGTTGAGCTTCTTCTTCCAGCGCAGCAGCCGCTCGCCTCGGATTTCCTCCGTCCGTGTGGTATATGCTGGTGGCGACGTATACGGGATCCGATTCAAACTCGGCGCCAGGCGGTCAATGAGGTCCATCTGGATCCGGTTTCCGAGGCGGTCGGCTGTGGGGATGGAGAGGACCGCCTCGATGACGTCGGGATGCAGGTACGGCGCAGTGGCCTCGGTTCCGAGCCGGCCCATCGTGGGCCCCTTGGCGAGCGTGCGGCGGCCACGAACTTCCAGGTAATAGTAGTCGGCGACGTCCAGCGGAGAGTCCTGCCACTGGAAGGAGCGGAGTGTCTCCTCCAGTCGGTCGGAGGTCCAGTGCGCGAGGCTCGAGTGCTCGGGCCGCCAAAGCTGCACGGAATCGCGCTCCGTTCCCGCACGTCGCATGACCTTGAGTCGCAGCCGCTTGAGCAGCGTCTCGAAGTCGGGTGAGTCGAAGTCCGTCGGCCTCGGATAGGCCGCGCGCGTGTATTCGCCCACCAGGCCGATGACGATGCGGTCGAACTGCAGGCCGGGCTGGAGGAAGTGGTGGCACGGGTGGACCTCGAGGGTGGCCACGTTCCCGCCGAGCAGGGAGATCCCGGGCTCGAGCCATCCCGCGACGTCCTCTTCCCTCAGGACCACCTGCTGGTGCGGGAGATCGAGAGCCTCAGCGACCCGCCGGGCCAGAACGAAGTCGTGGCTATCGCGCGGCCCCTCGGTGAAGGTGGGCAGGTGTCGGTCGAGGGCGGTCAGGCCAGCCACGGCAAGCCTCGAGTCCAGGCCACCCGAGAGAGCGAGACCTGCCTCACCGGAACCACGCGCCCGCCGGCACGCCTCGAGGAACAGCGGTTCCAACTCGTCGAGCCGGGCGCGGTCGTAGCCGCCACGCACTTCGATCTCGTCGAGGCGGAAGTACCGGCTCGTCCGGAGCCCCCGCTCATCGAAATGCACCAGCTCGGCCGGACCGAGGACGCTGATGCCCTCGAACACCGTGTGATTCCCCAGCAGCGAGTTCGCGCCGAGCAGCTCGGCCAGAGCCCGGGGGTTTGGCTTCAAGTCCACCAGGCGCGACGCCGCCAACTGGGCCATGTGCGACGCAAACACGAGGAGCCCGTCCCGATGTGCGAGGTAGAGGGGACGGTACCCCATGCGGTCGTTGGCCAGACTGAGCCTGCGCTCGCGTGGTTCCCACACCGCCGCGTTGAACCCATCCTGGAGGCTCAGGAGACCTCTGGTTCCCCCTGAGATCAGCCTCGTCAGCAACGCTGCGGCGGGTTGCGGGGCGAGGGCCGGGTCGTCGAACGTTCCCTCGACCCAGCATCGGGCCCCGCTCTCCCGGTCCTCCGCCGTCTGCCCCTGGATCGGGGTCCGGAGATGCACCCCGTATCCCATCGCGGCCACCCGGTCGTCGGACACCCAGACGTCACCCCGGCCCTCCCAGGTTTCCGGGAGCGCATGGGACATGGCACCGATGATCCGGCCGAGGTCCGGGATCGGTTGAGTCGAGACGACGCCGTAGATGCTGCTCAATCCTGCCCTTTCGCTCCTGGGTGTTCAATCCGCTTCGAGTTGCAGGGTGCAAGCACCCTGCCAAGCCGCAGCGCCTCGTCAGAGGTGACGGCGCAGCCACGCAGTCGACTATTCTGCAGAGGTTTACGCAGCGAGCAAGGTCAGCCGCCCGTCGCGCCATTCGCGCAAGGATCAGGCGTGTTGCGGCAGCGCCACATGCGATCCGCCCGCACGGAGGCACTCAGATTCCGAGCGCAGGCGGTTCAGTCTTCTGTGCCCACCCAAAGCGGGACCCGGTCAAACGCCTCCACGTCCACCAGGCCCAGGTCCGTGATCTTCAAAGCCGGGATCACAGGCAGCGCAAGAAACGACAGGGCCATGAAAGCATCGTCCAGGGTTCCCCCGATCTCCCGGTACGCCTCATGAAGGCGGTCGAGGGCCGCCCCGACCTCCTCGAGAGGGCGGTCGCTCATTAGGCCGGCCACGGGAAGCGGAAGAGACGACAGGACTGCGTCGGACGAGGCGACGACCAGGCCGCCCCCGAGAGCGACGACCTCTCTGAGCGCCACGAGCATGGAAGCATCGTTGGTGCCCGCGACCACGATGTTGTGCGAGTCGTGTCCCACCGTGCTCGCGATCGCTCCGGACCTGAGAGCCAGGCCGCGGACGAAGCCGAGACCCACGGAGCCTCGGCGGCCGTGGCGCTCCACCACCGCGATCTTGGCGAGATCGCGCTCCGGGTCCGCGACGGCTTCCCCGTCTCTGATCGTGGCCTCTGCCTGGCCATGACCCGTCACGATCTGCCCCGGGATCACGTCGATGACTCGAATTCGGGACGCCCCCTTCGGTGCACGGATCGCGAAGCCGTCGAACTCCTCGAGATCGACGTGCACGCTCGGGGGCAGCTTCGCCTCGTGCGCCGGGAGGTCCACGACAAGCCGACCGGCAGTGGCGACTTCGAGCCCGCCCGCGAACACATGGGCGATCGTGACCGACTCGAGGTCGTCGAGTATGAGCAGGTCGGCCTTCCACCCCGGCGCCGCGGCTCCAAGGCCCGCGCGGTCCAGCCCGAACCACTCCGCGGTGTTGATGGTCGCCATGCGGAACGCGGTGATCGGATCCAGGCCGAGGCCGATTGCCTTGCGGACGCAGTGATCGATGTGGCCCTCGGTCATCAGGTCGGCGGGATGACGATCGTCGGTGACGAAGCTGCACCTGCGCTCGGTGCGGCTGTCGATCAACGGAAGCAGCGCCTCCAGGTTCCGGGCGGTGCTGGCCTCGCGCACCATGATTCGGAGGCCGCGGCGGAGCTTCTCCCGGGCCTCCTCGAGGCTCGTGCACTCGTGATCGCTCCCCGGTCCTCCGACGGCGTACGCGTTGAGGTCCTGTCCGCGAAGTCCCGGCGCGTGACCGTCGATGGCTACGCCGGACCGGAGGGCGGCTTTCACCTTGGCCAGAACGGACGGGTCGGCGTGCACTACCCCGGGGAAGTTCATC
>JAMJQR010000049.1 GCA_023554335.1 Candidatus Benthicola marisminoris | reverse complement strand
CTCGACCACCTTGGCGCGGACCACGTCGGGTTCGTCCAGGCCGATCGTGAACGAGCTGAGAGGCGCTTCCGAAGGTTCGAGCCCCCACATCTTCCAGAGCGGAAGACCGGCCCGCTTACCCGCCAGGTCGTGCAACGCGGCGCTCACCGCCGCGCGCGCAGAACCGTTGTGGCCGATCGCGCCCCGAAGATCGCGTTCCAGCGTCTCGATGGCATCCGGGCCGGGCGCCGCCTCGATGACGGGCCGCATACGCTCGAGTGCCGAGAGCACGGTACCCGCGGTCTCGCCGTAGTAGGGCGACGGGTCCGCCTCTCCCCAGCCTTCCTGACCGTCCGCTTCGATCCGCACCCACACGCGCTCCACGCTCTCCTGTACCGAGCGGCTGATCTTGAACGGGTGCCTGGCCCTGACCGTGAACTTCTCCCAGGTGATCTTCATGTTTCCTCTCGAGGTCCGACCGGATCCCCGGTCGGCATCACGTGAACGAAATCCCAGGCGGCCCAGGGTCCGGTCACGTCCATCCGGATCCCCGGGTAGCGCCCCTCCCAATCCGTGACCTGCTCGACGAAACGGATCCACTCGTCGCGCGGGATCAGGAAAGCGGCGCTGAGAATGTGTTCCCCGCCTTCTTCCGCCAGGATACGGGCGGCACGTGCCTGCAGCTGCAGTTGCTCGTACACGTGGTGTGCCGCCGTGCGAAGCTCGTCTTCGCGGCCCACACCGCGGCGGGCCGACAGGTGAAGCCGCAGCTCGTAGCCGTCTTCCAGGTAGTCCAGAGCTTCCTTGAGCGGTATACGCCGGACCTCGAGGAACTCGCGCACGGCACTCTCGTCTCGCGCCACGAATCCGAGCGGCACGGGCACCATGCTGCTCCTGCGGAGCAGCTGCGCCACGATTCTGCCGTGTCGTCTCAGGTGTTCCCGGGAGTCCGATGTTGTCCCTGCCGCGGTGACCACGGCCGCGAGATCGCCGGCAACCACGGTTCGATAGGCGAAACCGCCGCCGACTCCCTGCACGGCATCGAGAGCCTTTTCGCTCACGCGGTTTCGCACCACCGCGTGGATGGCCAGCGAAGCGTCATCGACCGTGTCGGTCACGGGGCGCCCGTCCCGTCCGCGGCCTCGGTCAGCGCCTCCAGGTGCGCGGTTACGCAGAGGCCCAGCTCCGGAGGGTTGTAGCCGCCTTCCAGCACCGACACCACGCGGCCGCCGGCCGTGGACCGCGTGCGATCCACGAGCTCGTGCGTCAGTAGCGCGAAGTGATCCGGCTCCAACGTGAACCCTCCGATCGGGTCGTTCTTCGCCGCGTCGAAGCCCGCGGAAACGAAGACGAGGTCGGGACCGAAGTCCGAAGCCCGGTCCACCCCCTCGAGCAACGCGTCCACGTAGGCCAGGGGCTCGAGCCCGGCCCCCATCGGCAGGTTGAGGGTGGTACCCTCGCCCGCTCCGCGACCCGTCTCGTGAGCCATCCCCGTCCCCGGATACTGGGGATGTTGATGAAGCGACAGGTAGAACACGTCCGGGTCGTCGTAGAAGATGTCCTGCGTGCCGTTTCCGTGGTGCACGTCCCAGTCCACGATGAGGACACGGCGGGCCAGCTTCTCCGCGAGCAAGGTCCTCGCCGCTACGGCCACGTTGTTGAACAGGCAGAAGCCCATGGCGCGGTCCGCAGTCGCGTGATGACCCGGGGGTCGGACAGGACAGAAGGCGGACGGCCCCTCCCCGCGGGCCACCCAACGCGCGGCGTCGATCGCGGCGCCGCACGCGCCGAGCGCAGCCTCCCAGGATCTCGCCGAAACCACGGTGTCGGCATCCAGTCGCAGAATCTGATCCAGCTCCGCGGCCCGCTGGCAAGCACCGCGGACGGTCGCCAGGTGGTCGCCGGAGTGGACGCGCAGGATCTCGCTCTCCAGGGCCGAACTGGCCTGGATCGGGGCCACCCGGTCGTTGAGCTCCGGGAGGGCCTTCCCGAGGGCCGACATCACGGCTCTCAGGCGACCCTGGTGCTCAGGGTGCTCCCAGCCGGTGTCGTGGGCGCTGCACGCCTCGTGCGCGAAAAGGGCGACTCGATTCATGGTCCGGTTGATCGGCTTGGGGACGGGCTCGTAGCTTCCAGGCATGACAATGTACACTGTGCGCCTTCAGGGTCTACCGCGCTGGCTGCGTTTCGGGCGAATTGCCCTCGCCTTCGGCCTCCCCGCACTCGTCGCCGGATGCGACATCGAGTGGGGCGGAGCGTCCGTCCACCTGGAGGATCCGTCGCCTCCGCCGCCCGAAGTACCGGCAGAGGAGCTGGCCGCGGAGCGCGTCGAGCTGCCGCTCCCCAGCGGCCCCCTGCTGTGGCTCGTCCGCTCGACCGGGCCCGGGGGGGATGCGCTCGCCATGCCGGTGGCCCGTTTCGAGGACGGCGTACCGATGGACCTCGAGTATCCGGACCCCCCTCCCGAGGAATACCGGGCCCGTTTCGACTCGGCATTCGCGGTGGAGGGAAGCGAGCTTGTGCTCGGGGCCTCGGGAATCCGGCTCGGATCTCTCGTCCTGGGAGGCGACGCCCGCGTCCTCGATTCCGGATGCCCCTCGGCCGTGCCCGCACGAGGGATCGTGCTCCCCGGCACGACGCTCCCGGAAATCTTTTTTGCAGTCGGCCCGGGGCCCGCGTTCGGCGAGATCGGCTCCCCACGCCCGGTGGAGGTCGACAATCGGATGCGGACCTTCGGCCCCATCCTCGCCGAGCAGCTACTGCGGCAGGGTGGAGAAGACCGCCCCTTCCTCGCGCAGAGGGCGGACATGGTGGCGGTGTACTGGCCCGGCGACACGAGGCCGGCGATGGCGGCCACGTACCTGATCAACGATGCGGTGGACGGAGCCGGACCCGGCGGATCGGCCACGTCGCTCTTCTTCCTGGCCCGGTTCGGTTCGGCCGGGTATGCCGCGGACTGGTCGGAGATGCGCACCTACTCCGGCGCCGGCGAGTCGCGGGAGATCTTCACCTGGGTGGGCGCGGCGCCCTCGCCGGAGGGAAGGCTGGACTTCGCGGCGCGGAGGGACGGACCAGCCCGCAGGCTCGTGGCCAGCATCGACACCGAGGAGGCCCGGCGCGGGATCGTCTGGACGGAGGGCGCACGCTGTCCGTCCCTGGAGCTGCTGGAGACGACGAGCCGCGCGGGAGCCGCCCCTCAAGTTACTTCTGAGGTCCCTGCGGAGGTCCCGGCGTCGGCGAACTGAAGGAGAAGGAGTAGTTCAGGCTGCGGCGAAGGTGCCCAGGGCTTTCCCGAACTCGCTGCTCCGGATGTCCTGAAGGGCGCGGTCTCTCAGCTGGCGCACCCGCTCTCGGGTGACCCCGAGAAGCTGGCCGATCTGCTCCAGCGTGTGCTCGGATTCTCCCTGCAGACCGTAGTAAAGGCGCAGGACCCGCGCGTCACGGGGACGGATCGATTGCAGCGCCAGCGCCACGTGCTCCCTGAGCAGGCTGGCGTCGACGGCCTCTTCGACGTCCGACTCGTCCACCAGGAAGCGGTCGATGAGCTGACTGTCTTCTCCCTCGCCCACCGGTGCGTCGAGCCGAACCTCGGCCACGTTCAGCGCCAGAAGCATCTCGACCGTGTCCGGTTTCAGCTCGGCCGGGCCGGAAATCTCGGCCGGTGTCGGGTCCCGTCCGAGCTCCTGCTTGAGCTTTTCGCTGACCCTGAGCACCCGGGCCAGCTCGGTGGCGCGGTTGAGCGGCAGTCGGACGGATCGGCTCTGGCGGGCCAGCGCGGCGAGGATCGCCTGCCGGATCCACCACACAGCATAGCTGATGAACTTCACGCCCTGGTCGGGATCGAACTTCTTCGCGGCGGTGACCAGGCCCACGTTTCCTTCCTGGACGAGATCTCCAAATGGCAGGCCCCGGTTCTGGTACCGCTTGGCGACGGAAACCACGAATCGGAGGTTGGCGCGAACGAGCTGCTCGAGGGCTTCTTTGTCCCCCGCACGGGCGCGGCGCGCCACCGCGTCTTCCTGCTCGGCGTTGAGGAGGGGGTATCGGCTCAGGTCTTCCAGGTACAGATCGACCATGCTCGCGGCCTCGGGAGACACTACCTTCCCGCTGTAACGTCCGTTTCGCGACATGTTCGTCCCTGGAGTGGGTGCAGCCACCGGATCAGAGGGGAATGAAGCTAAGAACGCCTTCCCCGAGAAGTCAAACGGACCCGGTGTTCATCCGCTTGTTTCAGGGGCGGCGCGGGCGTAGATAGGAAGTTGCGCCGAGCCACCCTTCGCGGCGGGTCGGCGCACATTCCTTTTGTCGAGAGGTCCATGGGACGTTTGTGGTGGAAGTGCGCCGCCCTCACCGACGTGGGGCGCGTGCGTCGCAGCAACGAAGACTCGGTCCACTGCTCCGAGGAATCCGGCGTGTTCGTGGTCGCGGATGGCATGGGAGGACATGCCGCCGGCGAGGTGGCGAGCGCGATTGCCTCCGAGTGGATCGCCGAGCGGCTGTGCGGATCCTGCGTAACCATGGAACTCGAGCAGGTGGAGGATCGGTTTCGCACCGCATTCGTAGAGGCGGGTCGGGAGATCCTGAGGCAGGCGGCCGAGAACACCAACCAGCTCGGCATGGGGACTACGGCCACGGTGCTCCTCCTCCGCAGCGACGGCCGGTATGTGATCGGCCACATCGGAGATAGTCGCGCCTACCTGCTGCGGGACGATGAGCTGGAGCAGATCACCCGTGACCACTCGTGGGTCCAGGAACAGGTGGACCGGGGCATGATCACGCCGGAGCAGGCGAAGCACCACCCGCAGAGCAACATCATCACGCGGGCGCTGGGCACCGAGGCCTACCCGACGCCGGATCTCTACAACGGCACTGCGGCTCCAGGTGACATCTTCCTCCTCGCTTCGGATGGGCTCACGGACATGCTCTCCGAGGAACACATGCGGAAGATCCTCCAGGAAGAGGAGAACCCGGAGCGCTGCGTGTCACAGCTGGTGAAGGAAGCGAACCGGGCGGGCGGCCTGGACAACATCTCGGCCCTCGTAGCCCGGATCGTCGACGACGACTGAACGGCCGCTCAGCGCTCAGGCAGCGTAGATGGGCCCGCCGGACCCCAGCCTGCGTTCCACCTGTTGCTCCTCTTCCGCCAGTACGTCGAGGAGCGGTGCGGGGTCCCACCGTCCGGCCTCTTCGAGAGTAAACACTCGCAGGACCCGCGTCGTATGGTGCAGCGACCGGCCGAGGCGCGGAAGGTCGATGAGGCCGGCCTCGCCCTCCGAGGTGAGCCGTATGACCTCGCCCCGGCGGCGCACGAGCAGAAGACGCAGCTCGAGCATCCGTGGATTCGAGGGATAATCGAGGAAGACCGATCCCGTCTCCAGTCCGCGATCGGACGCCAGCCGGTCCTCCACCCTCCGTACCAGGTCGCGGCGACGCGGGAGCCAGCCGGCGATTCCCTCCGGAAGCTCGTCACCGAGAAGCTCGACCGTCCGTTTCGGGAGGCGCCGGTCCACCAGCGCGGTGAGAAGCGTGCGCAGGATGGACGGACCGGAGCCATTCTCCATGCGGGAGCTCAGGAGGTTGAGGAGCTCTTCATCCGTCGGTCCGGCCAGGTCCTCCCGAGCGAGCAGGCCCGCCTCCAGGGCCCCCTCCACCAGGCGGCGGAACGCGACCGTCGCGGAGCGCACCGCATGGTGCCAGTACACGTTCCGAAACATCTGGTACTTGGCGAACATCAGCGACTCGAGAGCCGAGATACCTTTCTCCGTGACGGCGATCTCCAGCGGGGCCGCATCGGATTCCCGGGCCAGGGTCAGCGAGTCCAGGAGGCGGTCCACGTCCACCGCACCGTAAGGGACTCCGCAGAACAGGCTGTCGCGCCGGAGGTAGTCGATCTTGTCCAGGTCCAGTGAGCCGGAGACGAGCCCCTGCAGGGGGTGCGCCGAGCGACCCCGGATGAGATCGCCGATTCGCTGCGCCGCCCCTGAGCCCAGCTCCGACAGGGCGTCCTGGATTCCGGGAGAGGCCAGGAACAGGTCCGCCACCTCTTCGTGGTGCCCTGGAATGGCCTCCGGCTCCAGCTCTTCCATGGCGTGCGAAAACGCATAATGCCCCACGTCGTGCAGCAGGGCCGCCAGTTTGATCTCGGGAATCGTGCGTCGCGCGAGATCGTCCAGGGCTTCGAGGTGGCCTTTTCGCTCCAGCGTCTCGATCGCCCGTCCTGTGAGATGGTATACGCCGAGCGCGTGCAGGAATCGGTTGTGGACGGCTCCCGGATAGACGAGGTGCGCGAAGCCCAGCTGCTTCACGCGCCGCAGGCGCTGAAACTCCGGCGTGTCGACGACGGCCGCGGCGGCGGCGTCCAGGTGCACGTTCTGCCAGAGGGGGTCCCGGATGGTGCGGCGGGTAGGGTGCTGCACGAGTCTCCTCCGGAGGACGTGACCTCCCGGCACGGCCGGTGGCCGGAAGGAATGACCGAAGATGAGCCGGACCTCCGGCCGCCCGCAAACGGACGCCGGAGGCCCGGTGATCCGGCAGGCGCCTCAGACGATCGCCGGTTCGGACTCGGCGGCCTCCGGCTCCACGACCTCCGATTCGCGGCCGCGGTGTGCGGCGTCCACCACGCTGATCGCCGCCAGGTTCGTGATATCCTCCGTGGTAGCACCGCGCTGCAGCAGGTGGACCGGCTTGGCCATCCCGAGAAGAACCGGACCGATGGCCGTGGCCCCGCCTAGGCGCGCGAGCAGCTTGTAAGACGCGTTGGCTGCCGTGAGGTTCGGGAAGACGAGCACGTTCGCCGGACGCTTGAGGTCCGAGAACGGATACCGGGTCTTGAGTATGTCCTCGACGATGGCCGTGTCGGCCTGCATCTCGCCGTCGATCGTGATGTCCGGCCGCAGGTGCTTCACGATCTCCGCCGCCCTGCGCACCTTCTCGGACTCCGGGTGGCGCGCCGAGCCGAAGTTCGAGAACGAGATCATCGCCACCCGCGGGTTGATCGACAGACGGCGCACGAAGTCCGCCGTCAGAATCGCCGTCTCGGCCATGTCCTCCGCCGTGGGATCGATGCTCACCGTCGTGTCGGCGAAGAAGTACAGTTGCTTTTGGAATACGAGCATGAACAGACCCGCCACGCTCTTCACACCCTCTTCCATTCCGATCACGTGGAGCGCCGGGCGTAGCGAGTTCGGGTAGCTCATACCAGCGCCGGCCACGAGGGTGTCGGCATCGCCCGCATCCACCATCATCGCCCCGAAGTAGATCGGGTCCTGCATCTTCCGGAGCGCGTTGCCGGTGGTGATTCCCTTCCGTTTCCGTCGCTGGAAGAGTCGGTCCGCGTACGCTTCCCGCCTGTCGCTCTGACGCGGGTCGAGCATCTCCACGCCCGTGAGGTCTACCTCCTCGCGCTCCGCCACCTCTCGTATGGCCTCCGGGTCACCGAGCAGGATCGGCGTGCCGAGCCTCTCTTCCGCGATGGCATGCGACGCGCGCACCACGACCTCGAGCTCTCCTTCCGGCAGGACGATGCGCTTCGGCGTCTGCTGGGCCGTGTCCATGATCGAGCGCATCAGCTCGCGGGCCGGCCCGAGTCGGGCTTCCAGCTGGTTTCTGTATTCTTCGAGGTCGATCGGTTTGCGAGCGACGCCCGTCTTCATCGCCGCCTCCGCCACCGCACTCGCTTCCCACAGGAGCACCCGGTGGTCGAAGGGGGTCGGTATCAGGTATTCAGGGCCGAAGTGAAGGCGCTTGCCTTCGTATGCCGCCGCCACGGACTCAGGCACGTCTTCCTTCGCCAGTTCCGCCAGCGCGTAGGTGGCCGCCAGGAACATCTCGTCGTTGATGCTGGTTGCGTGCACGTCCAGCGCACCGCGGAAGATGAACGGGAAACCGAGGACGTTGTTGACCTGGTTGGGGTAGTCGGATCGACCCGTGGCCATGATCACGTCGTCCCGCACCGCAAGCGCATCCTCGGGCAGGATCTCCGGATCCGGGTTCGCCATCGCGAACACGATCGGCTTGTCCGCCATCGACTTCACCATCTCCGGCGTAAACATGCCGCCGACGCTCAAACCCACGAGCACGTCCGCGCCGACGGCCGCCTCCGCCAGCGTCTCGAGGTCGGTGTCCTGCGCATACCGGGCTTTGGTCGGGGTAAGATTGTCCCGCTTCGTGTTGATGACGCCCTTGGAGTCCGCGAACCAGAAGTTCTTCGGATTCGCACCGAGGCGCACGTAGTGATCCGCCGTCGCGATGGCCGAGGCGCCCGCGCCCGAGAAGACGACCTTCACCTCGTCGATCTTCTTGTCTACCAGCTCGAGGGCGTTGATCAGCGCCGCACCCGAGATGATAGCGGTCCCGTGCTGGTCGTCGTGGAAGACCGGGATATCCAGGCGCTCCTTCAGAGTCTGCTCGATCTCGAAGCACTCCGGCGCCTTGATGTCCTCGAGGTTGATGCCACCGACCGTTGGCGCGAGCATCTCGCAGAAGCGGATGACGTCCTCGGGGTCCGGCGCGTCGATTTCTATGTCGAACACTTCGATGTCAGCGAAGCGCTTGAACAGCACTCCCTTGCCTTCCATGACCGGCTTCGATGCTTCCGGCCCGATATTTCCGAGCCCGAGCACGGCCGTTCCGTTGGAGACCACGGCGACGAGGTTTCCGCGGGCGGTGTAGCGATAGACGGCCTCGGTGTCCTCATGGATCACCCGGCAGGGCTCGGCGACGCCCGGGGTGTACGCCAGGGACAGGTCTCTCTGCGTGGCGCACGGCTTCGTGGGGATGACCTCGATCTTCCCGGGTCGTCCTTCCGAGTGATAGCGCAGCGCCACTTCCTTCCGAATCTTGGCCACGGGTACCCGCTCCAGTTCGATGTCCTCAACTTCGGCCGGCGGCCCGTTGTCGGTCTTCCTTTCGGGCGCTCACCGGACCCCGCGAGGGATTCATCACTTTACAGCAAATAGCCTGCCTGAATGCACGGCCGCCTTGCGGGCGGACCGGAGTCGCCGCTTGAGCCGGCGAACCCCCGGTTGACACCTCTCTCCGGCTCCCGGAACTTGGCCCTGTACCCTTCCCGGAGGCGCCGGTGGAAATCGTTCCAGGACGCATGATATACCTAGGCTACGGCCGTTACTGGCGGTCGGATGAGATCGTCGGACTCGTGCCGATCGAGGAGGGGCGGGGACCCGGACGAAGAACGGAGGTCTACGTCGCCACGCGGGAAGACCCGGTCGTGGCTTCGAGATCGGAACAGACGATCCTGAATGCGATGGCCGGAGTGGACGAAATGTCCCGTTCCGCGGAGGCGGTCGCCTCGGTCCGAGAGCTGGCCGATGAGCTGGCCGAGCTTCCTGCCGTTCTCCGGAGGATGCTGAAGCGGGAAGGTAGCTTCGACGCAGATGCGTGGGTCGCCAGACTCGCCGCGCTGCGGCGACGACCGGACGAGACGCCGCGCGCGCAGGAGGACCTCTTCTCGGACGACTGACGTTCGCGGGCGCTCCCGGACGGGCGCCCGGAGGGAAACCCCGGGGACCCTCGCCTGTATTCCTTCCCGTGGCTGACGATCAACCGCTCCATCGACGCAGGTCGAGTCGGACGGCTCGACCCCCGACCTGGTCCGGCCGGGCCGCCCTGTCTCTTCTGGCGCTCGCCTGCATGTGCCAGTGGATCGGGGTGCCGTTCGCGGGTGCCCAGGAGTCCGGCACGGAGTGCCGTGCGTACACCGACGCGGGGACGGCGGGTTGGGACGAGCCGAGGGTCCTGCGGATGATCGGCGAAGCGGCGATCGAACGGCAGAACGCCTACTCCGACAGCACCCTGGCCGCGTTCGACGCATACGCGGAAGGACACGTGGACTTCCTGGCGGACTTCGGGGACTTCGGGGGAGAGCAGACCGTCCGCACGGACCGGATCGCTCTCCAGCTCGAGTGGGCCCGGGGCCGGGGCTCGCTTCAGACCCTGGTCGGCCGCCGCAACGTCACCTGGGCTCCCACCAGGATCCACTACCACATCGATCACCTGAGTCTGGTGATGGAGAACTTCGGGCGCACCATCGAGGTGGGTGAAGGCGACGAGGTCAAGGACGTCCTCCACCCGATCGCCGACGGGGCCCGCGATTTCTACTCCTACCGGCTCGTGGATTCCATGGCCGTGATGGTGGGTCCGCACACGTCCCAGGTCTACCGGGTTCAGGTCCGCCCCACCTGCCAGGACGACCCCGGAGTGGTGGGCACGCTGGACCTGGACTACGCCTCCATGGCGATCGCGCGCATGACCGCCTCGTTCACGCCGGCCGCCTACGTGGACCCGACCGTCAGCAGCGTCAGCCTGGAGCTCACCAACGGCTGGGTCGAGAGACGCTTCTGGCTGCCCGTGCGACAGAACGTGGAGGTGCGGCGGCAAATCCGCTGGATGGACCTGCCGTTCTCGACCACCATTCGATCGAGTTTCGAGATCCTGGACTACAACCTCGACCCGGACCCGCATTACCGGGTGCGAGGCGGACACCGGGTCGCGGCACTCCCGCAGGAGGAGCTCGAGCGCTACGCCGGCTGGCAGCGCGAGGAGATGAGGATCACCGGCGATTTCGCGCCGGAGGACTCCGCCCGATTCGAGAAGGTGCGGCGCCAGGCGGTCGCGATCGCGGCGGGTCGATACCTCGGTGGCAACTCGCGCCTGCGCTTCTTTCTCCCGGACCTCTCGTCGGGCATCCGCTACCGGCGGGCCGAGGGCTTGCTCCTGGGCGCCGGAGCGAGCTGGCGCGCGGCGGGACAGACCACGCTGTACGGCTGGGCAGGGTACGCGTTCGGACGCGAGAAGCCGGAGGCGGCGTTCGAGCTCCGGCAGGGTGTCGGACAGACGACGCTCAGGCTCAGCGGCTATCTGGAGCGACACACCGATGTGGGCCCCTTTGCGGCCGCCTCGGGGATCGTCTCTACGTTCGGCGCGGCGCTGTGGGGTGACGACTATGTGGACCCGTACTTCCGGGACGGCGTTTCCCTGTCTGCCTCGAGCCCGATCGGGTCCCTGACGGCCACCGTCACAGCCGTCTGGGAGGAGCAGCGTTCCGCAGAGCTGGTGTCGGGCACGATCGGCTCCGCGGAGCCCCGCCCCGTGCGGTCCATCACGGACGGCACCGATCCGCACCTGGACGTCGAGCTCGGGCGTCACTTCGGCTCGGCACTGGCGGCGGTCTGGAGCGTGAGTTTCAACTCGCAGCTCGCGTCCGGCGGTGATTTCGGGTACACCCGCTGGGCGCTGTCCTTCGACGCGACGCCGCCCGACCCCGACGCGGTCTGGCAGTGGGAGGCCGCCGGCGCCGTGGCCCTGGCGACCGGGACGCTGCCCGAGCAGCGGCTGATCCTGCTGGGCGGACGCAGCACGGTTCCGGGCTACGGCTTCCGGCCGTGGGGTGGCGACCAGGCGGTTTACGCCCTGGCCGCCATCTCGAGAGAAATCCTGGCCCCCTGGATGCGGGGCCGAATACTCGGGTCGCTCGGCTGGACGGAGATCACGATCGTGTCCCGCGAGGCAGCCGAGAGGTTCGGCGTCACCCGTTCCGGCGGACTCCGCCCTTCGGTGGGCGCGGGCCTCGCGATGTTCTGGGACGTGATCCGCCTCGACGTGGCCCGCGGACTGGACGATGGCCAGTGGGAGTGGATCCTGAGCGTGAATCCCGCATGGCGGGCGCCTCTGTAGACCGGCTTCCCGGGGCCGCCCTACTTCCTCCTCTGCACCTTCCTCGTCGAGTCGACTTCTTCCACCCGGCCGATGAAGTCCTCCAGGGACAAGGAAGCGACCGTGTCTCCGATCAGTTCGAGCGGCAGGTCGTCGAGCTTCCTGAAGCGGACGCACGACTTACCCACGTCGAGGCGCTTGCCGGTGGCTCGGTACGCGGCCTCGAACTCCTCCCTCGCCTCGTCGGACATGTAGATGCCCGTGAGGTAGACGGCCATGTGGTTCTTCTGTGAAGCGAGGGCCGCGAACATCAGCGGCTGCTTGTTGTACGTGTTCGGGAAGGTCTCGAGGGGCACCTCGTAGGTGATCATCCCCCAGTTCACGGTCTCCTGGTATCCCTCCGGCAGGCGATCCAGGATCACGGCGCGGACCGCGTCGATCGCCTCGCGCCGGTCGTCGGGCAACGCGGCCAGGTACTCCTCCACCGTGGTGGCGTCGGATCGCATATCTGTGCTCCCTCAGCTCAGTTCGGCAGCCGCTGAGCGCGGCTTAGCGATCAGCCGGCCGGCCACAACCAGCCGAAGGCCCCGGCCGTCAGCAGAGCGTAGACAACTCCGTCGAACGTGTTCTTGAGGGTCGTGCTCCACGCCCGCTTGTACCAGATCGAGGCTTGCCAGCCGGCCACCGTATAGCACATGAAGGCCGTGGCGCCCGTGAATCGGAAGACCTCCAGGTACTCGGGGTTCGGGCCGAGCGCTCGCGTTGCGATGTAGGCAGCGAACACGCCGACGATGAGCGAATACACGAACCACTGCATCAGTTGACCGCCCATCTTCGGGGTTCCGTTCGGCAGGACGGTCATGAACGCCATCGGGCCTCTGTCCATCTTCGCCACGAAGTCCGGTTCGCCCATCTGCTTCATGCTGTCGGCCTTCGGGAACACGTACTCGCCCGGCGGAAGATCGAACGGACGCAGCGCGTCCATCACTCCGTCTTCATCCGGCACCTTGAGAAAATCCCCGGCGTGGTAGTTGATCACCATGTGGATGACCGAGCTCGCCACGAACACGAGTACCGCGGCAACGAGGATCGGGAGCCACAACGAGAGGATCGGAACCATGGGGCCTCCTGGAATGGGGTCGGTGCGTCCCATACATCGTAGCAAGAAACAGCGGTATGGGAACCCCGGCCCCCGCAGCTCGTCCGGTTGACGATGCGCGTCGTGCCGGGTCTCTTCCGTAGATGACGCCGCCGTGCCGGTGCGGCTCGACCGCAGCAACCCACGCGAGGACAACGGTGTGAACGATCCAAGCGTTGCCACTCAATCCGCTCCCCGGCTGGAGATTCCCTCGTTCCTCGACGTGTTGAGCGCCTTGTGGTCCCTGGCGCCTTCCGCGTTCACGCTCCTCCTGGTCATCGCGCTGGCCCTCGTGCTCCGGAGATGGCTTGAGCGCTCCGGAACATCATCCGGCCACAAGATGCGGAACCAGCTGATTCTTCTGGCAGTGACGGGTTTCGGGCTGGTGCTCGTCGTCCTGCTGCTGCCGATCGGTGACACGCTCCGCGGACAGGTGCTGAGCCTCATCGGACTCGTGCTGAGCGCGGGAATCGCCCTCTCCTCGACCACGTTCCTCGGCAACATGCTGGCGGGCATCATGCTACGGGCGGTCCGCAGCTTCCGGATGGGCGACTTCATCAGTTGCGGGGAGCACTTCGGCCGTGTCTCGGAACGCGGCCTGTTTCACACCGAGATCCAGACCGAGGAGCGAAACCTCACGACCCTCCCGAACCTGTACCTGGTCACCCACCCGGTGACCACCGTGCGGGCTTCGGGAACGGTCGTGGCAGCCACGGTCTCACTCGGATACGACGTGTCCCGTACCCGCATCGAGCAACTGCTGCTGGCCGCCGCGAAGAATACGGAGCTCGACGACCCCTTCGTGACCGTCATGGACCTCGGCGACTTCTCGGTCACCTACCGGATCTCCGGACTCCTCACGGAGGTCAAGTCGTTGATCACCGCCCGTTCACGTCTGCGGTCCGAGGTGCTGGACGCGCTGCACGGCGGCGGAGTGGAAATCGTGAGCCCGACGTTCATGAACACTCGCCCGCTGGCGGACGACCGGCAGTTCATCCCGGAGTCCGCTTCGGAACCACGGAAGCCGGCGCCGGAAGAGGCAGGGGCGCCGGAGGACATTCTGTTCGACAAGGCGGAAGAAGCCGAAGAAGCGGAGAGCCTGCTGGCTAAAGTGGCGGGATTGGCAGAGCAGATCGAGACGCTTCAGGCGCAGATCAAGGAAGCTCCCGAAGAATCGAGAGCGTCGCTCGAGAAGCAGCTGTCGCAACTGGAAAGTGCGCGCGATCGCCAGGCCCGGAAGGCGGACGAGATCCGGAACCGCGAGGAAGCCGGCGACTGACGGCCCTGCTCACGCCGCGCATCAGCCGCCCGAGCGTTTTGCCTTGAAGCCGCGCCGGTTCAGCTCCTCGACCAAGGTGTCCCGGTGTTCACCCTGGATCTCGATCGTCCCGTCACGCACGGTGCCCCCGGAGCCACATCTCTTCTTCAGCTCGCGCGCCAGTTTATCGAGCTCGGGGCCGGCCAGCCGCAGACCGCTGACCACGGTCACCCCCTTGCCTTTCCGGCCCTTCGTCTGGCGACCTACCCGTACGTTTCCATCGCCTGCGGGTGCTCCCGCTGCCTTCTGTTTGCAGCGACACTCGCCCACCGGCCGCCGACACTCGGGGCAGATGCGCCCCGCATCGGTCGAGTAGACCAGGCCCCGGTCGCTCCTGTGTTTCGGCATCGCATTCCCCATTCCTTCGGACCGGGCTAGCGGCGCTCGCCTGCGTTCAGACCGTCCGCCAGCGCCCTGACGACGACTCAGCCACCCTTGCTGTCGTACCAGCTCCTGCCCGTGCCGACATCCACCTTGAGCGGTACATCCAGACGAATGGCGCCCTCCATCTCTTCCCGCAGCATGGCGACGGTCGGGTCCACGTCGTCTTCCGGCACCTCCAGCAGCAGCTCGTCATGTACCTGCAACAGCATGCGGGCGTCCGTGTCGCTGGCACCGAGGCCCTCGTGCAGCCTGATCATCGCGATCTTGATGAGATCGGCGGCCGTTCCCTGGATGGGGGAGTTGGTGGCCAGCCTCTCGCCGAAACCGCGAACGCCCGGATTCCGGGATCTGATCTCGGGAATGTAGCGGCGGCGCCCGAGCAGGGTCTCCACGTACCCGCGCTCCTTCGCCTGTTCCTTCATCTCGTCCAGGTATCGGCGCACGCCTGCGAACCGCTCGAAGTAGCTGGCGATGAACTCGTCGGCCTGTGAGCGGCTGATCCCGAGCTGCCCGGCCAAGGCGACCGGGCCCTGCCCGTAGATGGTGGCGAAGTTGATGGTCTTCGCCTGGTCGCGCATCCCGCCGCTGACGTCCTCGGGATCGACGCCGAAGATGCGCGCCGCCGTCTCCCGGTGAATGTCCCGGTCGGCCCGGAAGGCCTCCAGGAAGGCGGGATCCTGGGAAAGGTGCGCCAGCACCCGCAGCTCGATCTGCGAGTAGTCGGCGGACAAAAGCAGGTAACCGTCGTCCGGCACGAAGCCCTTCCGGATCTCACGCCCGAGTACCGTGCGCACGGGGATGTTCTGGAGGTTCGGATCGGACGACGACAGCCGGCCGGTGGCCGCCACCGTCTGGTTGAACGTCGTGTGGATGCGGCCGGTGGCCGTGTGGACCAGGGCCGGAAGCTTCGACACGTACGTCCCGTCCAGCTTATCCAGCTCTCGGTACTCGAGGATCAGGCGCGGAATCTGGTGTCCCTGCGCGGCCAGCTCGCTCAGTACGCTCTCGTCCGTGGACGGACCTGTCTTCGTCTTTCGGATCACCGGGAGCTCCAGGCGGTCGAACAGGAGCTCTCTCATCTGTGGCACGGACCTGAGATTCACCTCTCCGCCCGCCAGCTTGTAGATCTCCTGCTCGATCTGGGCGATCTCTCCCGTGAACCGCTGGCGCAGGGCATCGAAGAAGTCGAGATCGATCCGGACGCCGGTCCTTTCCATCCGGGCGAGCACCGGCACGAGCGGCATCTCGATGTCTTCCAGCAGGTCCAGCATCGCGTGCGCTTCGAGGTCGTCCTTGAGGCGCCCGTACAGCCGCAGCGTGTAGTCCGCATCCTCGCCCGAGTAGGCGGCCGCCTCCTCCAGCGGCACTTCCGGGAACGGGATTTCGCTGCGCCCCGAACCGGCCACGTCGGAGTAGGACGTGAGTTTCACCTGGAAACGGTCGAGGGCCAGGATGTCCAGGCCGTGCTGGCGTTTTCCGGGATCGAGCACGTACGAAGCCAGCGAGGTGTCGAAGTACACGCCGCCCAGAGGGGCCCCGGCGCGGGCCAGCACGTGCATGTCGTACTTGATGTTGTGTCCGACTTTGCGAACGGCCGGGTCCGCCAGAAGCTCCCGGAGGATCGCGAGCTCAGGAGAGTCGATGGGCGGCAGGTTGGGGACGGGCTCAGGCGTTTCGAGCATCAGAACCGGGTTGCCCTCGGCGTCGGTGGCCACGGCGGGGGGCACGTGACCGAACGCGAGGTAGTACGCACTTCCCTCCGCGGCCGACAGCGAAACGCCCACCAGGTCTGCTCGCATCGCGTCGGTTTCGGTGGTCTCCGTGTCCACGGCGATCGTCTCGGCCACCCGCATTTCTCGCACGATGGCCGGAAGCCGCGCCGCGTCAGTGATCAGCTCGTAGCCAGCGGCCGATGCGGCGGCCGGGAGCGGAGCGGTCTCAGCTGCGGCCACCGGAGTTCCGGATTCCCGCAACGCCGCGGCGGGTGTCTCCTCCGGCGCCCAGTCCCGGGCCAGGCCGTGAAACTCGAGATCCAGGAAGATTCGGCGCAGGCGCTCGCGATCGGGCTGGCTGCGCTCCAGGTCGTCGAGGTCAAGCTCGATCGGCGCGTCCAGGCGGATCGTTACCAGGTCCTTGGAAAGACGCGCCTCTTCCGGATACTCGATCAGGGCATTCCGGACGCGTTTGCCCTCGATCTCGTCGGCGTGTGCGAGAATGGACTCCAGGTCGCCGAACCTCTCGATCAGGCCCGGCGCCGTCTTCTTCCCGATCCCACGCACGCCGGGCACGTTGTCGGAGGAATCACCGATCAGGGCGAGGTAGTCCGTGACGTGCTCGGGGGCGACCCCCAGGCGTTCGGACGCGTTCGCCGGGGTGACCCGCTCCTCCTCGACGCCGGCCGGTCCGCCCCGTCCCGGGTTGAGGAGATGTGTCATGTCATCGATGAGTTGATAGAAGTCCTTGTCTCCGGAGACGATCACGGTCCGCACTCCGCGCGCCGCTGCCTGCCGGGCCATCGTCCCGATGACGTCGTCCGCTTCCCAGTCCAAAATCTCGATCACGGGCACGCGAAAGCCCTCCACGATCTCGCGCACACGGGGCAGGGAGGCGGCCATTTCCTCCGGCATCTTTTCGCGGGTCGCCTTGTACTCGGGGTAGACCTCGGTTCGGTAGCTGTCCCCGGCGTCGAGCACGAAGCCCACGTAGTCCGGTTCGTGATCGTCGATTAGACGAACGAGGAAGCGCGCGATGCCGAACGGCGCCGACGTGTTTTCGCCGCTGGACGTGGTGAGAGGACGACTGATCATGGCGAAGAACGCCCGGTAGATGAGGGCGTGGCCGTCGAGCAGGTAGAGCGTGGGGACCTGGTTTGTTTCGCTCACTTGGGTGGCTCGGTCGCGTTACGGAGCTCCTGAATGCGCCGGCGCCCCGAACCCGATGGGCCGGGGCGCCGCTGACTACTTCTAGGGAGGTGGTCGGCTAGACCCGGGTGACGTTGGCCGCACGCGGCCCCTTGTCTCCGTCGGTGAGCTCGAACTCCACCTCCTGGCCCTCGGCCAGAGTCTTGTAGCCCTCGATGTTGATGGCGCTGTAGTGCACGAAGACTTCCTTGCCGTCCTCGAGCTCAATGAAACCGTAGCCCTTCGCATCGTGGAACCACTTGACCTTGCCTCTGGACATTCGGTGTCCTCCTGGTAAGAAGAAACGTCTGCACGACGGGGTACCGGGGAGGGCACCCCAGGGTGCTGATTTTACCCCTGCGTCAAGGCCGAGTCAACCAGAATCGGGTCCCAGGTCGTACAGGTTCCGGTAGATGTAGCGGTAGGAGAGAATGGCCTTTACGTAGCGCCGGGTCTCGGAAAACGGTATGCGGTCGATCATCAGGCTGGTGCTGGCGGAGAACTCCGGGAATCGGCGCCACGCCGTGAATCGGTGGGGTCCCGCATTGTACGAGATAAGGGCAGGCACCACGGCTCCCCCCCGTCGCTCGAGGAGCTCGCGCAGGTACCGGCTGCCGAGCACCAGGTTGACCTCGGGCACCACGAGCTGGTCCGACCGGTATTCGGCGATACGGACTCTGCGTGCCACCTCCGCTCCGGTGGCCGGCATGAGCTGCATGAGTCCCGTGGCACCTGCGCTGGACACGACGTCGCGGTCGAACTGGGACTCGCGCCGGACGAGCGCGGCTACCAGCGTCGGGTCCAGTCGCTCGACGTCCGCCCGCTCCAGCAGCACGGCATCGTAGATGAGCGGGTACACAGCCCTCAGCAGGTCCTCGCTCCACAGGCCGGAGCGCGCGCGGTAGACCCCCCAGGCGATGGACGTGCCCTGCCACGTGAAGCCGGCCTCGTTCAGGCCCACGGCCAGCCCCAGTCGATCGTCACGAGCCTCACGCGGCCCTGATCGGGCGGAGAGCTCGCGCAGCGCGCGGCCCTTCCACCCCAGCTCCCGCAGACTCGTCATGCGACGGATCAGGGCAACGTGATCGGACCGCAGGCGCACCGGCGGGGTGGCCCGCAGCTCCAGGAAGTCCCATGGCTCGACGCCCAGGGACCGGGCCGATTCGATGCCGTAGTAGCCGATGGGATCGTCGCCCAGTACCTGGCGGTAGAGCACGCGCGCTCCCGCGCTGTCGCCCGCGGCCTCCCGTGCCCGTGCAGCCCAGAAGATCGACGCGCCGTACCAGTTTCCGCCTGGGAAACGCCGGCGGTAGGTGTCGAAGTGCTCGACGGCGTCCTGGGGCCGCTGTTCCACCAGCCCGATCATGCCCAGTCGAATGAGAGAGGTGCCGGCGTACGAGGAGCGTGGAAATCGGGCCACCGTCTCTTCGTACCCGGCCCTGGCTTCGAGAAGCCGGCCCCGGTCGTGCTGAATGTCCGCCA
>JAMJQR010000048.1 GCA_023554335.1 Candidatus Benthicola marisminoris | reverse complement strand
CCGCCGCCGGGCAGCGGAATGAGCAGCCCCGCCGACGTCGTGTGTTTTCCCTTTCCGGTCTTCTCCCCGACGGCTCCCACGCGGAGGTCGAGGTCCGGCAGGATCGCGTTCAGGATGCTCGTCTTGCCGACGCCGGACGGTCCGGTGAAGACGGTGATCCGGTCCGCGAGCCGGGCCTCGAGGTCCGGCAGACCCTCGCCCGTCCGGGCACACGTGCGCAGGACCGGGTAGCCGATATCCGCGTAGGCTGAGACCTCGTCCGGAATTCCCCCGCCATCACTGAGGTCGGCCTTGTTCATCACGATCACCGCCGGGAGGTCGTGCAGCTCGGCCACGACGAGCAGGCGATCCAGGAGTCGCACGTCGGGATCCGGACGGCGGAGCGAGAAGACCGCGGCAACCTGGTCCACGTTGGCGGCCAGGACCTGCTCCCGCCTCTTCGCCAGCGAGTGCCGGGACAGGCGGCTGTGCCGGGGAAGCACCTCCGTGATGCAGCAGCTTCCATCCTCGAGGCGCTCGAAGCTCACGAGGTCGCCGATCGCGACTCTCTCGCCGGCGTCCCGCTTCGCCCGCCCGCGGAGCGAGCAGTCGTACGTGCCGCGGGAGGTGTGGATCCGGTACACACCGGCCGTAAACTGCAGGACGCGGCCGGTTTCGGACTCAGGCACGGGCGGGGATCACGACCGGGAGGCCTCCGGGCCGACCAGCTCGTCCAGGCAATTCCATGCGAGGAGTGCGCACTTCACGCGGATCGGAAACTTGGACACGCCGGCTAGCGCCCGAAGGTCGCCCAGCTCGGGCTCGGCTGCCGCGTCCGCGTCCCCGTGCAGCATGCGGGTGAACGTGTCCATCACGAGGAGCGCATCGGGAATCGATTTGCCCTTCAGCACTCCGTCCATCATCGACGCGGATGCCTGGCTGATCGAGCAGCCCTTACCCTCGAAGTGCACCTCGACGATGCGGTCTCCCTCTACTCGCAGCATGAGATCGATCACGTCGCCGCACAGTGGGTTGTTGAGGGTAAGCGTGTGCGTCGCGCCCTCGAGCGGGCCCTTGTTCCTGGGGCGCCGGTAGTGCTCCAGGATTACCTGCTGATAGAGATCCTGCAGCGAGCTGAGCTCGAGGCCATCGCTGCCCTGACCGTGCGTCATCAACCGGCTCCTATGCCACTCCGAACAGTTTCGCGGCCAGGCCCAGGGCATCGACCAGGGCGTCGACCTCCGAACGCGTGTTGTAAAGGTAGAGGCTCGCGCGGGCCGTCGCATCCACACCCAGGTGCTCCATCAGCGGCTGATTGCAGTGGTGGCCCGCCCGGATGGCCACCCCCTTCTGGTCCAGGATCGTAGCCAGATCGTGCGCGTGGATGTCGGCGTAGCGGAACGAGATGACTCCTACCCGGTCGTCGCGCGGGCCGTAGATGTCCAGGTCGTCGATGACCGACAGTCTGTCCATGGCGTAGCGCGTGAGGTCCGCTTCCCAGGCGTGGATCGCGTCGAGGCCGACGCGCCGGAGGTAGCGCACCGCCTCGGCGAAACCGATCGCGCCGGAGATGTTCGGCGTCCCCGCCTCGAACTTGTGAGGGATCGGCGCGGCCTTGAATCCGTCGAGGCGGACCTCCGAGATCATCTCTCCGCCTCCCTGCCAGGGGGGCATGTGTTCCAGCACTTCGCGCCGGCCCCACAGGGCTCCAATCCCGGTCGGTGCCAGCATCTTGTGCCCGCTGAAAGCGTAGAAGTCGCAGCCCAGGGCCTGGACATCGACGGGCATGTGTGGAACCGCCTGAGCCCCATCCACAAGGCACACCGCCCCTGCCTCCCGTGCCTTGCGGGCGATCTCCGCCACGGGATTCACGACGCCCAGCGTGTTGGATACGTGCGTGACCGCGACGAGGCACGTCCGGTCCGAGAGCAGGCGGTCGTAGTCTTCCATCACCAGCGATCCGTCAGGGGCCACGTCCACGTACCGGACGGTGGCGCCGGCCCGGCTGGCCAGTATCTGCCAGGGGACGAGGTTGGAGTGGTGCTCCATCTTGGTGAGCAGGATCTCGTCTCCCTCGGCCAGGTGAGCCGCGCCCCATGTCCCCGCCACCAGGTTGATGGCCTCCGTGGTGCCCCGAACGAACACCAGCTCGTCCGCCGACTCCGCGCCGATGTGGTCCGCGATCACGGACCGCGCTCCCTCGTACGCCTCCGTGGCCCGGATGCTCAGCTCGTGCGCTCCGCGGTGCACGTTGGCGTGGATCTCGCGATAGTAGGAATCGACGGCCTGGATGACCGGATACGGTTTCTGTGAGCTGGCGGCGTTGTCGAGATAGACGAGAGGCAGGCCGTGCACCCGACGCTCGAGAATCGGGAAGTCGGCGCGGATCCGCTCGATGTCGTAACCGGCCGGGGGTGCGTCCACGTGCGTGAGGTCAGGTGTATGCATGCGTGCGCGCCTGGCGCCTTCTGTCGCCGGACCTCGAGAGGAGGATGGTCGTCAGCCGACCTTTACCTGGATGTCCTCGCCCTCTATCCGGGCCTCGTACGTGCGTACCGGCTTGACCGCGGGCAGGGCCCGGGGAGCGCCGGTCTCGAGGTCGAATCGAGCCCCGTGGAGGGCGCAGGTTACCTGCCCGCCCACCAGCTCGCCTGACGAAAGAGCAAACTCTTCGTGCGTGCACTCGTCGTGCAAGGCGAAGACGCGGTCCCCCACGTGCGCCAGCACGATCTTCTCACCGTCCAGCTCCACCTGGAGCATCGTGCCCGACGGCACAGCCTCCAGACGGGCCACCGTGCGGAACTCGCTCACTGGCCCTGAATCTTCGCTTCGATGGACTCGCGAATCCGGGTTCGCACGCCTTCTCCGGGCACCCGCCCCAGGACCTCGTCGAAGAACCCGAACACCAGCAGTCGCTCGGACTGCTCGCGGCTCAGCCCGCGGCTCATCAGGTAAAACAGCATGGTGTCATCCACCTGTCCCACCGTGGCGCCGTGCGAGCAACGCACGTCGTCCGCACCGATCTCCAGATTCGGCAGCGTCACGGCGCTGGCGTCGGGGCTGAGCAGGAGGTTTCGGTTCGTCTGATAGGCATCCGTGAGCTGTGCGCCCTCCGCCACCCGGATGAGGCCGCGGAACACGCTTTTCGACTGCGCCGTCAGGGCGCCCTTGTACAGGAGGTCGCTGTGGGCGCTCGGGGCCTCGTGATTCTGGAGCGTGTGATGGTCGAAGTGCTGGTCCCGATCCCCGAACCAGAGGGCCAGCATCTCGCTGCGCGCCCCCTCACCCTCCAGGTGGCTCGTGACGTCGGCCCTGGCCAGGTCGGCGCCGAGGGTGACGTTGAATCCGTTCAAGGTCGAGTCCCTGCCCGTGTTCGAATGCTGCATGCTGAAGTGTTTTACCCCTCGCCCGAACTGCTGAAGAGCCAGGTAGCTCACCGTAGCTCCCTCGGCACCGAAGATCTCGACCCCGTTCAGGCTGAGCGATTCCTGCTCCATGTCCGGTGACACGTACTCATCGATGCAGGTCACGCGCGCGCCGGCCTCCGCGATGATGAGCGAGTGGGTGGAGAGCACTCCTCCCGCCTCGTCCAGATATCGGAACGCGTGGATCGGCCTCTCGATCTGGATGCCCGCCGGCACGTAGAGCACGTACCCGCCAGAAAGGAGCGCCGTGTGCAGGCCCCAGAGCTTCTTCTCCATCGGGGCCACGCCGCTCTGGAACAGGAACTTCTCCAGGATCTCGGGATGGTCCTCCGCCACGTCGAGCAGCGGCGCGTAGATCACACCCTTGGCCTGGAGCGTCTCGTCCAGGTGGAGGTGCTCGACGCACCCGTTATGACGCGCGAGGACCCCCGCCCTCTCGCGATCGCTGGCCAGGGCACGGCGAACCGGCGCCGGCAGATCCGCGATCGACTTCACCCGGTCCCCTTCGCACGAGACCGGGGTGAAAGACTCCGGGTCCAGGTTGGAAAGGTCCGTGTATCGCCACTCCTCGCTCTTACGGGAGGGCATTGGCGTCTCGACGTATGTCTTCCACCCCTCACGCCGGAGCTCGGCGAGCAGGGATGGCTCGTGAACGCCCCGGACGTAGCTTGCCAATCCCCGCGCTATGGCAGCGTCAGACTCCCGACTGACTGCCTCGCGCTCCGTGCTCGTCATCATGCCTTCAGCCAACGTTGGTTCTCCTCGCTTCCGACCCGCCCCCGACGGACGGCCGTACTGGATTCTCTGGGACTCGGCACCGGCGTCAGCCGACGCTGCCTTCCATCTCGAGCTCGATGAGCCGGTTCAGCTCGATGGCGTACTCGAGAGGCAGCTCCTTGGCGATGGGCTCGATGAAGCCGCGGACCACCATGGTCATGGCCTCTTCCTCCGACAGCCCGCGGCTCATCAGGTAGAAGAGCTGCTCCTCCCCGACCTTGGAGACCGACGCCTCGTGGCCGATGGTC
>JAMJQR010000276.1 GCA_023554335.1 Candidatus Benthicola marisminoris | reverse complement strand
CGGATCTGCCGGCGGCTGAAACACGCAAGTCCGGCGCGGGTTCCCCGCTGCAAACGCCGGTCTTCCACATCAGGGCCCCATCGAGCCGATTGTGCCGGTCTGGCAGGGTACCATGGCTGGAGGGGGTCTGTCTTCGCTTTTTGCAAAACGAGTCCGCCGCTCCTCAGACGGCTCGAGAGGCGCCGCCGTCACATGAGCACGGCCGTCGCGAGCCCGAGCAGCAGGAAGAACCCGAACAGGTCCGTGAGCGTCGTGACGAACGGCGAGGAAGCGACGGCGGGGTCCACCCCGATCCGCTCGAGGAAGATGGGTATGAACGCTCCAGCGAACGAGGCGATGAGAAGGCTGCCCCACATAGCCAGCAGCACCACCACGCCGAACATGACTCCGGCGTCCGTGAACAGGAGTCCCAGGACCGCCGCGACGACCCCCATGACGAGACCGTTCACAAGGCCGACCAGCAGTTCCTTCCAGATGACGCCCATCCGCTCGCCCACGGTCTCATCCGACAGGGCGATTCTGCGGATCGTCACCGCAAGTGCTTGCGTACCCGCGTTTCCCCCGACCCCGGCGATGACGGGCATCGCAACGGCGAGCAGGGCCATGGCCTCGATGGTGCTCTGATAGGCGAACACGACGGAAGACGCGACGGCCGCCGAGATCACGCTGAGAAGAAGCCAGGGCAGCCGGCTGCGGATGGCATCGAGCGTCGTGCCCCGGATCTCCTCCTCGTCCGACACGGCGGCGAACCTGAGGATGTCCTCCGTGGCCTCGGCTTCCACGACGTCGATGACGTCGTCGAACGTGATGCGGCCCACCAGCCTGCCGAGTGCGTCCACGACTCCGAGGGAGGCCAGGTTGTACCTGGATAGAGCCTTACCCACCTCTTCCTGGTCCGTATCCACGGTCACCACGGCTGGCGGCTCTTCCGTGATCTCGGAAATGGGTGTCGTCGGATCGGCGATCACCAGGTCCTGCAGCGAGACCACTCCCCGGAAGGTCCCATCCGGATCGACCACGAAGATGGTGTAGAAGTCGAAGTCCTCGTGCGCCTGCCTCCGGATCTCGGCAATCGCCTCCGCGGCCGTCAGCCGAGCGGACACGGAGAGGACCTCTCGCGTCATCAGGCCACCGGCCGACTCCTCCGGGTAGGTGAGGAGCTCCTCGATCTCGGCTGCTTCCTCGTCGTCGACGACCGCGAGGACCTGGGCCCGCTGCTCTGGCTCCAGATCACCGATGAGGTCGGCCGCATCGTCATCGGCCATCTCGTGCACGATCGCGGCCGTGCGCCGTGGCTCGAGTTGCAGCAGAAGCTCACCGGGCCGCTCGACGTCCTCCATCTCGGCCAGCGTGTCCGCGGCGAGATCCGAGGGCACGTGCCTGAGCAGCGCCAGACGCTGATCGTCTTCGAGTTGCTCGACCAGATCGGCCAGGTCGCTGGGGTGCACGCTCTCGAGCGCTGAGCTCAGGCCGTCGTAGTCACCGGTCGCCAGCAGCGCGAGCGCCTGGCCCAGCCACGACTCCATGTGATCGATCTTCTCGCTCATGACTCGTTCACCGCGCCTTCCGCGCCGGCCACCTCGGGTACGGCCATCCCGGCGGAGAATATCATCTTGAAACCCTCTTCGACGGACATGTCCAGCCGGTGTACTCGACTTCTCGGCACGAAGAGCAGGAAGCCCGATGCGGGATTCGGCACCGTGGGGAGGAAGACCGCGACCGCTGGCTCGCCGATCACGTCTTCCGCCTCATCGGCCGCGTCCGCTGTCTCGAACACCAGCGTGTGGGACCCCGGGGAAGGATACTCGATGAGGGCGCAATGTCGGAAGAGCTTCTGGTCGCGGGTGAGCACGGCCTCGAAGACGTGGGAGGAGGCGCTGTACAGCCGCCGGGCAACGGGAACGCGGTTCGCGAATCCGTTCCATACGCGGAGCGCCCTGCGGCCCAACGCCTTCTGGGACGCCCATCCGACCACCACGAGCAGCACGAGGAGCGCGACCAGGCCTAGGCCCCGCGGCTCGTACCCGGAAATCTGCGGCAGGTACCGCCCGATGATCGGATCCAGTGTCTGGAAGAGCCAGGAGAGGACGAAGACGGTCACGCCGATCGGCGCGATCACGATGAGGCCTGTGATCAGGTACCGTCTGAGGCGCTGGACCAGCTTCTGCATCGGCTGCCTGCCCTGGTGATCGGTGTTGGCGTACCGTCAGGCTAGCCGTCAGGGAGGGACCGCAGCAACTCCTCCTGCAGCTGCCACATGGGTCCGGTCTCGCGAGCCGGGCCCTCCGGGTGGTCCATCCCGATGACATGAAGGGCTCCGTGGATCACAAGCCGAAGAACCTCGCGCTCGACTTCCTCACCCTCGGCCACCGCGTTGCTCGACGCCACGGCCGGCGCGATGTAGACGTCTCCGAGGAGGCGACCTTCTTCGCCCAGATCGAACGCGATCACGTCGGTGGGTCCCTCGCGGCCCAGAAAGCGGGCGTTCAGCGACGCGATCTCGTCGATCGGCACGAAGGTGAAAGAGACTTCTCCCTTCCGTTCTCCGGTCGATTCCAGCGCCGCCAAAGCCGCCGCCCGCAAGAGCGGCTCCGGTGGACACGCTACCGGCCATTCATCGGCGCGGTTGAAATGAAGTCGAACGGACAATGCGGCCTCGCCCTAGGCCGGGGCTTCCGACTCGTCCGCCGCTGCTTCCGGCTCGGCCACGGCAACGGTGGCGTGAACACCCGACGGATAGTCGATACGCCGGTGATACATACCGATCAGCACCCGCGCGAACTCCGCCTTGGCGATCTCGAGGTCTCGCAGGGTCAGCGGGCACTGATCAAGCTGGTTCTCGGCAATGCGGGCATTCACCAGCTGGTCGATCGTCGCACGGATGCGATCCGGCGTCGGGTCCTGCAGAACGCGCGTCGCCGACTCGATGCAGTCGGCAAGCATTACGACGCCGGTCTCGCGGGTCTGAGGCTTCGGCCCCGGATAGGCGAAATCGGAAGGATCCAGGTCGAGGTCCGGATCCGCTTCCCGCGCTTTGTCCAGGAAGAACGAGATCATCGTCGTTCCGTGATGCTCGCGGATGAAGTCGTGGATCACCCGAGGCAAGCGGTGCTCCGACGCCAGCCGCAGACCCTCCTTCACGTGGTCGCGGATGATCGCCGCGCTGCGTCTCGGGGGGAGCCGGTCGTGCGGGTTCCTGCCACGCGGCTGGTTCTCCACGAAGAACTGCGGGTTCGCCATCTTCCCGATGTCGTGGTAGTACACCCCGGCTCGGGCGAGAAGGGGGTTGGCGTCGATTCCGAGGCAAGCGGCTTCCGCCAGGTTCGCCACGTTGATCGAGTGGGCGTACGTGCCCGGCGCTTCCCTGGACAGTTCCCGCAGCAGCGGAGCGTTGAGATCGCTGAGCTCGAGAAGCGTCTGGTCCGTGCTGACTCCCGTCAACTTCTCCAGCGCAGGAGTCAGGGCGCCGACCGCGAGGACCGTGCACAGGGTAGCACTCACGCCGCCCCAGAACAGAGCCTGAAGGAGCTCGGCGGCGGGAAGCGACCGAAGCAGCACGATGGCCAGGCCCGCGAGAAAGTAGGCGCCCGAGATGAGCGCGATCAGCACCCAGCTGTGGCTGCGGCGTCGCACCCGACGAATGCCCAGGGCACCCGCACCTCCGGCGGCGACCATCTTGAACGGCACGCTGACCGCGGCAAGAGCGAAGACCGACTCACCGAGGAACACGATCTGGCCGCCGACCACGCCCGCGACCACGGCCACGGCCACGAAGGCGATCAGCCCGTCGTACAGGGCGCCGACCAGTAGCGCGAGCAGCGCGACCGGTATCAGCTCCGATGGATACCCCGCCTGCTCGATCAAACCGGCGGAGGCGATGACCACGGCCACAAGACCCATGACGATCAGGTAGCCTCGGACGTCCCTGTAGATCGCCGGGCGGTACATCAGGAGAACCACAGCCAGCAGGCCTAGCAGGATCCCCGTATAGAGGGCGCTGCCCGTGCCGGCAAGCCGCCGGCTGGTGCTCCCCGCCATCCCCCTCTGCACGAGCTCGGTGTTGTAGGCACGCAGGCGCTGGAGATCGGGGCTGCCCACGCGCTCATGCGCCGTCAGGATCCGCTCGCCCTCGAGCACGACCGAGGAGACCGTGTCCACCGCCGCACGCCTCTGCTCGCGCGCCGTGCTCGTCGCCAGGTCGTCGGGCAGCAGGGTCGGTTTCCGGAAGCGGATCAACAGGCTGGAATAGATCTGAAAACCATCCACCGAGGCGTCCTGCGGCGCGTAGGCCAGCGCATCGTCGTGGAACCGGGTGAGCGTCGTGATGGAATCGCGAGACACGAGCCGGTCGATATCACCGCGCACGGTCACGACGCTCGAGGACTGCCCGAACGGCCCGAGCATGGCTGCCACGCCCCGCGGGAGGAGCGCCCTAAACGCCGTCTCGATCGAGCTCTGGAGCGCCGCCCTGCGCTCGGCATCCGCCAGGTACGCGATCTGGGCGTCCGTCAGGGTGAGGCCGTTGGCGTCGAGCAGATCGCGCACCCCTTGCCGCCCGGCATCCGTCGGGTCCGCCCGGAATGCCGAGTCCACCTCCGCGAAGAAGCGTCCGACGTTGGCCAGCGCCGTATCGGTGGCCGAGGCATCGAGGATGTAGACAGGCAGGACGAGCCGCTCCGCGTTCTCACGCTCTCGGGCCAGTTGATCCGGATCCTTCGGCACCGCGAAGTCGAAGGCCGCGATCACGTCCTCCGTTGCCACGGCCCCCATCTCGACATCCACGGTCTCCGGGAGGTTGTGGCTTCGAAACAGTAGAGGCACCGCGACCGCGATCGCCGCGACCATGAGGGCCCGGAAACCGTGGTGGAACAGCTGATCGCGCCAGCCCTCACCGGGCCGGCGATCGATTGCGCGCGCCGCATCGCGCCATGTCTCACGGAACCGGGCCGCGCTCATCGGCTTCGCTCGCCTCCGTTGTCGTGATCCGCGTAGGCCCGGATGATCTCCTTGACCAGTCGGTGGCGAACCACGTCCGACTCACTCAGGTAGACGAAATCGATCCCCTCGACCGACTTGAGGATCTGCTCGATCTCCAGGAGCCCCGATTCCTCCGGCCGTGGAAGATCGATCTGGGTCTTGTCCCCCGTGATCACCGTCCGTGAGTTCAGTCCGAGCCGGGTGAGGAACATCTTCATCTGCGCCGTGGTCGCGTTCTGCGCCTCGTCGAGGATGAGAAACGCGTCCGAGAGCGTCCGACCCCGCATGTAGGCGAGGGGGGCGATCTCGATCGTGTGGTCTTCGATCGCGCGGCGCATCCGGTCGCTCGGTAGCATGTCCTCCAGCGCGTCGTACAATGGCCGCAGGTATGGATCGACCTTGTCCCTGATGTCGCCCGGGAGGAAGCCGAGCGCCTCCCCGGCCTCGACCGCCGGCCTCGTGAGGATGATGCGCCGCACCCGCTTTCGCGCCAGGGCGTCCACCGCCATGGCCACGCCGAGATAGGTCTTTCCCGTCCCCGCGGGCCCGATCCCCACGACGATATCGTTTTGCCTTATCGCCGAAAGATAATCCTTTTGACCCTTGGATTTAGGCCTGATTACCTTACGTGCCCCCGGAAGTGCTACGACCTCCTCGTCGGTCTCCTTCACGGGCTCCAGCGGTGCCTTCTCCGCCTCTGCGAAGAAACGTTCGACATCCGCGAGATCGTACGAGCGGCGGAGCTGAGCCATACGGATCATGCGCTGGGCGACGGGCGTGCACCGCTCGACG
Source organism: Candidatus Benthicola marisminoris (assembly GCA_023554335.1). GTDB lineage: Bacteria > Gemmatimonadota > Gemmatimonadetes > Palauibacterales > Palauibacteraceae > Benthicola > Benthicola marisminoris. Next base: position 12,450 of record JAMJQR010000276.1, on the reverse strand, counting down.
GCCTCCACGGCTCCGGACAGGATCAGCTGGTCGTTGCGCAGGATGACCCGAAGATCGCCAAGGCGCGCGAGGGCCTTCAGGTGCACGTCGTTGACTCCGGCGAGCAGAAGCTCGTCGGTACCCTCTGCGGAGAGCCGGTGTTGAATCACGGGCGCGTCCAGGGCTTCACCCTCGGGGGGGCGTGCGTCAGTCACCGTCCGCGCCTCCCGCGTCAGCCAGCCGCAGTCCCAGATCGGCGAGAAGGTCCGCCTCGACCGCCGAGGGCGCTCCTTCCATCAGGCCGCGTGCAGCGGTCGTCTTAGGAAACGCGATCACGTCGCGAAGCGACGAGACGCCGACCATCATCGCGATCAGGCGATCGAGCCCGAGTGCGAAGCCTCCGTGAGGCGGTACCCCGTAACGGAACGCCTCGAGGAGGAAGCCGAACCGCGCATCCACCTGCTCCGCGGTCATTCCGAGCACCTCCAGGATCGCTCTCTGAAGCTCCGGCACGTGACAGCGGATGCTCCCGCTGGCCAGCTCGGTGCCGTTCAAGACCAGGTCGTAGGCCCGGGAGCGGACCGCGAATGGCTCGGCGAGCAGCTCGGCCGCCGTCACGTCCACCGGCATGGTGAACGGATGATGACTGGCCGCGGGCGCTCCCGTCTCGGGATCCGCCTCAAACAGCGGGAAATCGGTGACCCATATCCAGTGCTCGCCCTCTCCCGCAGCTCCGAGCTCCGTGCCCAGCTGGCGCCTGAGGACGTCGAGCGCCGGGGAGCTCTCCGAATCGGGCCCGGCAACCAGAACCAGCAGATCCCCCGCCGAGAGCCCATACTCGGCTTGAAGCCTTGCCCCGGCGGTCTCGTCGACCGCGCGGGCCGCCGGCCCCGAGTAGCCGTCGTCGGTGCACTTGAGCCACAACGCACCGCGCGCGCCTGCCGCCCGGGCCATGTCGTTGATGGCGTCCAGGCGGGAACGCGACAGCGAACCGCCGCCCGGGACCACGATACCGCGCGCCCGGCCTCCATCGGCGAGGGCACCGTCGATGATGCCGAATCCGCGTCCCCCGAGCACCTCGGACAGGTCGTGGATGCGCCACTCGATCCTGAGGTCGGGCTTGTCCGTCCCGTACGACTCCATGGCCTCGGCCCAGGACATGCGCGGGAAAGGCACGGGGATAGCCCGGTCAAGCGTCACCGCGTACATGTCGACGAGCATCTGCTCGCATGCGGCGAACACGTCGTCTTCTCCCACGAACGCCATCTCGACGTCGATCTGGGTGAACTCGGGCTGCCGGTCCGCGCGAAGGTCCTCGTCCCTGAGGCAGCGGGCGATCTGGAAGTAGCGGTCGAAGCCCGACACCATCAGGAGCTGCTTGTACAGCTGCGGGGACTGGGGCAGCGCGTAGAACTCACCGTGGTGGATTCGGCTCGGTACCAGGTAGTCGCGCGCGCCTTCCGGCGTGCGTCGCGTGAGAAAGGGTGTCTCCACTTCCAGGAAGCCCTGCCTCGCGAGCGCGGCCCTCGCCGCGTTGGTCGCGAGGTGACGTACCACGAAGTTGCGCTGCAGCTCCGGTCGGCGAAGGTCCAGCACGCGGTGGCGCAGGCGCAGCTCCTCCGACGGAAGGTCCTCCCCGGGCGGAATGGCGACGAGTATCGGCAGGGGGTCAGAGGACGCCAGGACTTCCATCTCGCGGACACGGATCTCGACCGCGCCCGTCGGCATGTCCGGGTTCACGGCCTCGGGCGGCCGCGACTCGACATCGCCCCGGATCCAGAGCACGTCCTCCGGATTAAGGCTGGAAGCCGCCTCCATCACGCGCTGGGGGGTATGCTCGGGCTCAAACGCGAGCTGGACGAGCCCCGTTCGATCGCGCAGCAGGATGAACTTCACACCGCCCTTGTCGCGGCGTCGGTGCACCCAGCCTGCCAGCTGTACCGACCGGCCGGTCCAATCTCCATCCACTCTGCCGCACGCCACGTCCCGGTACCGGGTGGGTCCGGGGTGCCCGCGGAATGTGCCGTGATCCAACGGCCCCGACCGGCCGTCATCCCCCATGTGAGTCAGGATGCCTCCCTGTTCTTTCTTCACCCGCCCGGGGTGGCCGTGTGTCCGTCCCGAGCAACATGCCGGCCGCGAGGCCGACGGTCGCGCCGACCACGTCGGCGATCCAGTCGGAAACGCTCGCGACCCGGTGCGGAAGCCAATGCTGGTGTGCCTCATCCATCGCAGCGAAGACCAGCAGGCCGAGCAGGGCTGCTGCCCAGGCTCCGGCGCTCGTGTGACCTCCAGCCGACAGCGCCGCGCCGACCAAACCGCCGAGGACCAGGTACAGCACCAGGTGCACAGCCTTGTCCGCCCACGGAATCGAAGTGCGCAGGGCCGTGTCCGCCAGCGGGATCGTGGTCGCGACCAGAATCAGCGCCGCCCAGACCATGACCGACCGCCAGGATCCCGACGGGCGCCTCAAGCCCCCGAGTCCAGGATGAACTGGCGAAATCGAGCCGCGTCCTCGGCGGACGTCAGCCGGGCACGCAGGTCCTCATCCCTGAGCGCCCGACTGATGTGCCCCAGCGTCTTCACGTGATACCCGGCGGCCGAGGGGGGGCCGACCATCATGACCACCAGTCGGACGGGGGCCCCGTCAACGGAATCGAAATCCACGGGCTCGCGAGTGGTTCCGGCGACGATCTCCAGCCGGTCCAGTCCTGGACACTTCCCGTGCGGCAGCGCGATACCGGAGCCCACTCCCGTGCTGAGCACGGCCTCCCGCTCCATGACCACCCGGTGGATGTCCTCCAACCGGTCCACGGCATCCGCCGCCGAGGCGAGCAGGTAACACATTTCCTGCAGGATCCCGGGCTTGTCCAGGGAATCCAGCGGAACCTTGATCCGCTCCACCGTCAGTCGAGACGAGAGCGTAAGGGGCGGGCCTGGAGAACGGGTACTCGTAGCCGAGCTCCGCAGGCGTGAGGATCTGCCGAGGTACCGTACGTACCCCGATTTCGCGGCCGCTTAAGATATTCGGCACTCTGAGGACCAGCAAGCCGGCCCTTGCGCCGTCGCAGACCTTTGAGAAGAGTCCTCCACATGGAAGAAAGAGCACCGAACGGCGATCGGATCGAGCTTCTCGAGCACCTTCCGCAGGAGTACGAGGCGGTAGTGGGCCCGGCGCTGTCCCAGGTCGGACAGCCGGCCTACCGGGCCCGGCAGGTGGCACGCTGGATCTACGATCGCTACGCGTCCAGCTTCGACGAGATGACGGATCTCCCCACCGATCTCAGGCCCCTTCTGGAGCGACAGTTTTCCGCATCCCCGCTCGAGATGGCCTATCAGGCACGATCGCGGGACGGGACAATCAAGCACCTCTGGAGACTGCACGACGGAGAGCAGATCGAGTCCGTGTTGATCCCCACCGCAGATCGCGTGACCCTGTGCCTGTCGTCACAGGCGGGGTGTGCTCTCGCATGCCGGTTCTGCGCCACCGGCGATTTCGGCTTTCGGCGCCACCTCAGCGCGGCCGAGATCGTCGCTCAGTTCCGGGACTCAGAGCTCGTTGCGCGGCACGCGTTCGGACGCGGTATTGCCAACGTCGTGTACATGGGCATGGGAGAACCGCTCGCCAACCTGGAGGCGGTGCTCACTTCCCTGTCCGTGCTGCACGGCGGCTTCGGTTTCGGCGCCCGCCGAATCACCGTCTCGACGGTCGGTCTGATCCCCGGAATCCGGGCGCTCGCTGAGAGGCCCGAACCGTTTCGTCTGGCCGTGTCGCTGCACGCTCCGGAACACGCGCTTCGGGAGAGGTTGGTGCCCGTGGAGAAGCGCTACCCGCTTCCCGAGCTGTTCTCTGCCCTGCGCGAGTACCAGGAGATCAAAGGCCGGAGGATCACCTTCGAGTACACGATGATCGACGGGGTGAACGACTCCGACGAGCTTGCCCACTCGCTCGCCGACCTGCTCAACGACCTGGACGGTTTCGTGAACCTGATTCCGTACAATCCGATCCCCGGCCACGACTTTGCGCCGAGCGCTCCGGAGCGAATCGCGAGCTTCAGCGCCGTGCTCCAGGAACGAGGAGTGGAGGCGGCCGTCCGGCGGCCACGGGGTCGCGACATCGCAGCCGCGTGCGGGCAGCTGAGGCTCGAGCGGGAGGACCCGGGCAACTAATGGATCGCGGCTAGCCGCTCCTGCCAGTCACGACCAAGGATGATGGTGGCATCCAGGTAGAGAGCCGGTTCGGGCTGCAGGCGCACCTCGTCCACTCCCAGGGCATCGGCGACGGATCTAGCGGCCCCGGAGCGCTCCGAGCGATCGATTACGATCGTCACCTCGTACTCGAAGCTCGGAGCGTTGCCGAACGTCTTCACATCGTAGCCCGCGTCCCGCAGCGCGTCCGTGATGCGGGCCGCCGCTCCGGGCTCTCCTGCCCCGTTCAGGACCTCCACGCTGATCCTCTGCTCCGCTTCGTCCGTGGACAGGGACGAAGGCAGCCCGTCGAACGAGCTCGAATCGGAAACCGCCAATTCCCGTCCGCGCCATTCCAAGAGGAACGAACCGAGTAGCACTCCGGCCCCTAGCAGGACCAGCACCACCAGGACGGTCTGCATGCGCGCGATCATCGCCCCATCAACCGGTTCCACAAGTCCACGGAACACGCCATCAACGGCCGCCTGCGGGCAAGCAGGCGCTCCAGGCGCCGATGCACGACCACGGTCAGCACGGCGTCCCGTTCGTCCGGCAACAGATCCCGAAGCTCGGAACGCTCCCGCGAGCTTCCCTTGCGGCCCGGTTCCAGGTAATCCGCGAGGATCAGGTACTCGCCGAGCTCGTCCAGGTCCGGGTGTCCGACGGGGTGATAGCGGATGGCCTCGAGGAGAGAGGCATCTTTCACGCCTTCCGCCGAGAGCCGCTCGGCGCACGCCGGAGCGTGGGCCACGGGTCTGGGCCACGTGTCTCCGGCAAGCTTACGCAGCTCCGAGTTGGGCGCATCCTTCAGCGCGTCGTGCAGCACGCCAGCCGCCCGCCATCGGATGCGCTCGGCCTTCGGCCGTCCCAGGACCCGGGCCCAATCGGCGAGCAGGTCGCCCACTCGCACCCCGTGCGCTCGCCGGCTGTCACTGCAGCGGGCCCACTTCGGCAGTTTCGCGCGGGTTCCCGCACGCTCCACGATCGGGTGCATCGGGTGACGAGATCCTGGTTCGGGTGATCGCCGGCCGGCCGGGGGTGCCGCTACGCGCGTACCGATAGATATTCGTTTCAGTCGGTCGCATCAACGGTCCCGCGGCCGGTCCACTGGAAACCGGGCTGAACCGAGGCATGGGAGGGACGCAGATTGGGTATGAGGTTCGATCCTGCCCTGATCGCCGGAATCGCCCGTGAGATCACCTCCCGCTGGGAGGGCCGCCGGGTGGGCTCGCTGGCTCTCCACCGGGATCCTAGAGAAGCGTGGCTCGCCTTCCCGGAGGCCCAGGGACCGGATCGAGCGCTCGGCTTTCTCCTCCACCCGACTCGCGGGTACGTCGTGGGGGCAGACCGCGTCCCAGCATCCCCCACCGGAAACGTTCGGGAGATCGCCTTCCGCAGGCTTTACCTCGGGGGCGCGTGGGCCCCCCCGGACCAGCGGCTGCTCGTGCTCGACCTCGGACCGCGCTCCGCGGCCGGGTCGGATAGAGACCCTGCCTTCCAACTCGTCGTGGAGCTTCATACGAATCAGTGGAACGCCATCCACGTGCAGGGGGGCAGCCAGCGGATCGAGGCCGTGCTCTGGCCGCGGACGGCCGGAGGCCGGGTGCTGCGCCCGGGAGTCGTATACGCATCCCCGGAGGGCGCCCGCCGATGGTCCGATGAGCTCCCTACGGCGGCAGAGTGGAGCGAGCTTCTGGCATCGGTCGCTCACGGGGCCCGCAGAGATCTGCTGCTCCGATCGGTGGCCTGGACCAGCTCCCTGAACGTGGACTGGATCCTGGGAGGTGCTGCCGGAACCGACCCGCGAGACGACCCGGAGGACTCCCTGAACCGATACCTGGCGATCCGTGCGGCGTCGGGACCGGGTGACGGCGGGTGGTTGGTCGGCCCCGGAGGAACACAGCCATATCCGGTTCGACTGACTGCGGATGCACCCCCCGCCGGTGGACTCCTTCGCGCCATGACCGAGGCTGCGCGACCCTGGGCCACGCCGTCGCCAGGCTCTGACGCGGAAGGGGACAAGGCGGCCCGGGAGGTGGACGCGGAGTCCCGCCATCTGGAGCGACGACTTCGGAAGCGGATCCGGTCCCTGGAGCGCCGGCGAGCGGCGCTGGAGCGACAGCTGGACGGAGAATCTCCGGACGAGCTGCGCGAGCGGGGGCACCTGCTCCTCGCCCGACAGGCGGAGGTCCCGAAGGGCGCGAAGGGCGCTACGCTCGAGGGCTTCGACGGCGAGCCTGTTTCCATCGACCTGGATCCTCGCAGAGACGCCGTCCAGAACGCCGAGATCTACTACGATAGGGCCCGCCGGCGAGATAGGGCCGCTCGATCCATTCCCCCGCGCATCGAAAGGACGACGGCGGCTCTCACCGGACTCCAGCTTGCCCTGGACACACTGGCCGAGACGGGGCCGACCGAGGAAATCCGGGCCCTCGTGGGCGGCGAGCAGGCTCCCGCGAGCCGGGGGGGCCGGGAGGAGGAGGCGCTTCCCTACCGACGGTACAGATCTTCAGGTGGCCTGGAGATCCGTGTTGGACGGTCTGCCCGTGGTAACGACGAACTGACGTTCCGGCACTCGGCTCCGGAGGACGTCTGGCTGCACGCCCGGCAGGCGGCGGGGGCGCACGTGATCCTGAGGTGGGGTCGGCGTGAGCAGAACCCGCCGCACCGCGATCTTTCGGAGGCGGCGATTCTCGCCGCGACGTTCAGCGAAAGCCGACACAGCGGGACCGTGGCTGTGGATTGGACGAGACGCAAGTACGTGAGGAAACCCCGAAAGGCGGCGGCCGGAGCCGTTCTCCCGGAGCGCGTGAGCACCCTCTTCGTGACTCCGAATCCCGATCTGGCCTCGCGCCTCGATCCCGAAGCATAGAACAAGGGCCCGCCGCTCCCAGCGGAACAGCGGACCCTTCGTGACCGCCTGCCGCCGTATCAGTCGGTCGTCGGTCGCTCCATCGGCTTGCGCGGCATCATCTCATCGCGCATGGCGAGGTGGTATGCGGTCGCCGCCACCACGACGGCCGCCTGCTTCAGGTCGTCGAGCATCAGACGCTCGAACGTATCGGCCGCCGTGTGGTGGGTGTGTGTCCCGTACTCGATCGGATCCTGGATGAAGTTGAATCCCGGAATCCCGACGGCATCGAATGCCAGGTGATCGGTTCCACCTGTATTGCCGTGCTTGACGGCCACAACACCCAGGTCCCGGAAGGGCCATAGGATCTGCTCGAAGACCGGAATGGCCGCTTCGTTGCTCTGGTCCCAGATCCCGCGGATTCGGCCGGTGCCGTTGTCCACGTTGAGATAGGCGGAGATCATCGGGTGCAGGTCGGAGTGGTTCTCCACCCAGCCCCTCGATCCGAGCAGCCCTTGCTCCTCGCCCGCCCACAGCGCGATTCGGATCGTGCGACGCGGTTGCAGATCCAGGGCCTTCAAGATCCTCATGGCCTCCATCATCACGATTGAGCCCGCTCCGTCATCGGTGGCCCCGGTCCCGTAGTGCCAGGAATCCAGATGGGCACCGATCATCACGTACTCGTCGGCCAGATCCGAGCCGGGCAGGTCGGCCAGCGTGTTGTAGGACTGGAGATCTTCCGAGTAGAACTGGTTCTGAACGTCGATCTCGAGCTCCACCGGAATTCCGCGCATCAAGTTCCGGTAGATCTGGTTGTACTGCTCTCCCGCGACGTTGAGCTCGGGGGGCGGCTCCGGGTTCGCTGGATCACGACCGGCCCCGCTGCCGCCTCCTCGCACCAGCGTGTACTCGCGAGAGGACGGAACCAGCATGCCAGCAATCCCCTCGTCAGCGAGGAACTCCGCCATCGCCCGCCGCACTTCGCGCATCTTCCGCCACTCGGCGATGCGACGGGCTCTCTCCTCGGGATCCATCTGCGGCCGACCAGCCTGCTCCTCAGCCGGCTCCAGGAGATCTTCGAGCGGCGTGCGCAGCGGACGGGGCTCCCAGTCCGGGCTCATCTCAACCGGAGGCCGGGCCAGGATCCATGCTCCGGCCAGCTTGCCGGCATACTGCTCGAGCTCCTCGACCGACTCGGCCTCGATGACCACGGCCGGTCCGGTGACCATGCCCGGCGTGCTACCCGTCCAGCCGGAGGGCTGCGCGACCAGCGGTTGAATGAAGGGGGTCAAGATGCGTCCACTGTAGGACACGCGCTCCCAGCCCCTGCCGAATTCGCCCCACGGCTCGATCTGGACGTTCGACAGTCCCCACTCCCTCAGCATCTCCGCGGTCCACTCGTTGGCTCGCGTCATTCCTGGAGAGTTGGTGAGCCGCGGTCCGATCACGTCGGTCAGATATCCACCCAGCTCCTCGATCTGCGAGTTCTCCAGACCCTCGGCCCGGATGCGCTCGATGGCATCCGTGTCGACGGCTTCCTGCGCCATTTGTGCGTGAGCAGCCGGAACCAGGGCCAGGACGGCCGCGGCCGCGACTGCCGTTCGGACGATGCGTCGCTTCACTTGTAGCCTCCACTGTGCGGTAACATGGTGCAGCCGTTCCGGCCGGCCGCCCCGCCGGACCCGGAGCGCGGAAGTCGGTGCCCCCGCTTCATGTCAAAGGAATGCCCGGGGCGCTCGAAACGTTTAGGGTCGGCGTCGCGACCAACGCCGTTCAGTGCACGATCAGGATACGGCCCGTTCGGGTTTCGTCGTCCAGGCGCATGACGTACAGATAACCGCCGGACGCCGCTTCGAGGCCCCCTCCGAGCCGTCCGTCCCAGGTCACGACCGGTAGCGCTCCCGAGGGAGACAGGACGTACGTCTGCCGCACCAGGCGGCGCCCGGCCACGTCGTACACCTCGAACACGAGCGACCGGCCCGCGTCCCGGGCCGAAGCCGGGACCGAGTAGGGAAAGCTCATCACGCGGCCCTCGCCCGTGCGCAGCGGATTGGGGAACGGAGGCGCGATCTCGAAACTGTCGTCGGGGCCCGGCGGGTCGATCGGCTCGTCCCTAAGCTCCTGAAGACGTGCCGCGGCCGCCGCCTCGGTCTCAGCGCTGAGGAGCCAGAAGCGCACCGTTTGGGTCTCGCCGGCCGCCAGGTCGAACGATCCCACGCTCAGGAGCGCGGCCCGGTCAGTCGCCGTGGCAAACCCCGGAAGTCCGCTCGCGTCGACGCCCCGCACGAGGGCCAGCTTGTCCGGCTCCTCGAACGTGTCCCAGAGAACGCCGCTATCCTCCTCGTAGGCGCCTCCCGGAGCGGGACTCCCGAGCGGCACCGAGGTTCTGGCGATCACCGAGCCCTCCGACGCCAGCACCGTGAGGGGACCCGTTCCGTCTCGCGACTCCGACACCAGGGCCTGCAGCTCGGTCGACCATCGGACGGTCTCTCCGCCGTCCAGGTCCCAGTCGGCCAATATCGACGGGATCGCGTCAGGAATGCGCGAACCGGACAGGTTTCGGACGTTGGCGATCAGCGCCAGGGCGGCCACGCCAGCTTCGTCACTCGCCACCGCTGTCGCCTGGACTTCGATTCCGATGGGAGCCAGGGCCTCCATGTCGTCGAACCGGTAGTCAGCCCGGGCGGGTTGAACGTCCGTCTCGGATCGGGTCGGCGCCCAGTCCGTCTCGATGGCCGGAGCGGACGTCTTGAGATTCTGGCGGCCCAGAGAGGTCGTGTAGAATCCGTCGGAGAGCCGGCCTCCGCCCGCCAGCGCGAACCCGGCTGCAGTGAGCAGCTCTTCTCCCTTCCACTCGAATCCGCGGAACGCAGCGACTCGACCGAAGCGACCGAAATCGTTCCCCCCCGCCGCCAGGTCGCCCGTTTCCAGGATCCAGCCCCCGAACAGGTTCGGCGGTCCGCTGAACAGGAGGCGAGACAGGACGATGGCGCCCGTGACATCCGTCACGGCCACCCGCACGGCGCGCAAAGCCCTGCTTCGGTCCAGCGGGACGATAAACGTGATGTCGGCACCCGGAGGCAAGGCCGGAACGTCGCGCGCCTCCGGCGGGCGCCCCTCCGGCATGAGCCAGAGCTCGCCGCCTCCCCAGCTCCCGACACCGCGGTTGGCGAGGGAAACGTAGAGAGAGTCCAGGGTGCGCCGGGTAACCGACGCCTGAAGCATGCCTCCCGCGAACGAGGCGTTTGCACGCTGTACGGCCGCCGGAACGTCGAGCAGGCCGTAGCCCGAGTCGTTGTCCAACCCCGGCGGCGCCAGGTCGTCAGCGGTGTCGAGGAGAACCTGCTTGGCCTCGGCCGGCGTGGCCGAGGGCGTCACCTGAAGCACGAGGGCGAGTGCACCGGTCACCTGGGCCACGGAGAACGAGGTTCCAGTGACGGCGAACCCTGTCAGTCGGGCGGATGATTCGTCCACGCCACGGACCTCGGGGACCTGCCCCGGTGCCGCGAGCTCCGGCTTCGTTCCCCCTCCGCACGGCGACGGGCCCCGGCCGCTGTAGTCGGCGACCTCCAGCCCCCCGGCCGGTCCGCTGGTCGCCCCAACCGCGAGGTTGCGCAGGCCCGGGTCATCCCGCGCTGCCGGGGAAGTCACGGAGCTCGGGCCGGGTCCGGTATTGCCGGCGGAAAACAGGACGGCGATCCCGGCGGCCTCCGCCGCGTCGATTGCGTCGTACAGGATGTCCGTGCACGGGTCGAAGTTAGCGGTTCCCGGGAACAGACCCCAGCTGTTGTTGATCACGTCGGGCGCATCGGCCGTGGCCGGGTTGCCATCCGGATCGATGGCCCATTGGTACGCCTGCAGCAGCACCGACCGCCGCGTGTACACGTCGCCGCCGAAGCGCTCGAACACCCGGGCGGCGATCCACTCTGCCCGCGGGGCCGGGCCCGTCACCACATCGATATCGGAGGAGGCCACGATCTCGCTGCCGTCGGGAAACCTGAGCGTATCGCCGGATGAGAGCGCGCCAACCGAAGCCACCGCCACCTGTGTGCCGTGCCCGATCAGGTCCTGCGGAACGCTAGCACGCAGAAACGGGTCGAACCACGACGCTCGGGGGTCGGTACGTCTTCCTCGCCATCGCGACGAGACCATCGCGTTCGCGCCGTCCACCCCGGAATCGAAGAAGGCGACGGTCGTGCCCTCTCCGGTCACACCCTGCTCCCACACCGCGTCGGCTCCGATGATCCTCATCGCTTCCGAGGTGAAGCTGGGATCCGCTATGGCCCCGGCGGCCGGCGGCAATTGCACGAGCAGACGATCGTCCAGGTAGATGCGGCGCACCGCCGGATCAGCAGCGAGCGCACGGACGGCCGACGGAGAAGCCACTGCGGTGACGGCTGGAACCACCCAAAGACGCTGGCGAATCCTGAGGTCCGAGCCGATGCGCGCCGCGGATGAGTCGGCCCGGATCATGGCGTCCGCGGAGCGCACACGCAGATACCGGGCGACATCGGATGCCGGCGCCGCGTCGGGCGCCTCTGCACTGAATTCGATGATGATGGATAGGGTGTCCGACGCCAGAGCCCGCTCGAGCGCCGCCGACAGCGACGGGGAAACGAAAGCCGCCGGCGCAGGCCCTTCCTGACCGCTCGCGGCGAGCGGGACGAGAAGGCCCAGCGCTACGAGCGTCGCGGACGCACCACCCAGACGCGCACGCCGGTAGCGCGCCGCTCGCCCTGACGTCAGGTGCCGAATCCCTGCCATGGTCCTCCCGATGCGCACCGCTACCCGCCCCTCGATCGCGAAACGGCGTGGAACATATCCGGGCGCCGCACGGATTCCAACCTCGCCCGGGTTGCGTTTCGGTTCCTGTTCGGGTACTTTCGCTTCGGTTTCCGTTCGGTTCCGAACTACGATCCAGGGGAGATAACGAGGTCATGGCCCTGACGCGAAGGCAAAAGGAGATCCTGGATTTCATCGAGAGTTTTCTCGACGCCCGGGGGTATTCGCCCAGCTTCGAGGAAATCGCCAGCTTCTTCCAGTACCGTTCCCTGGCCACTGTCCACGAGCATCTCTCGAACCTCGAGGCCAAGGGCTACATCAGGAAGAGCTACAACGAGAGCCGCTCGATCGAGCTGGCTCGAACGGAGATGCGCCTCGCTGCCGTCGATCTTCCGCTGCTGGGAACGGTCGCGGCCGGACAGCCGATCGAAGCGGTGGAGGAGCAGGAGGCGATCGCCGTCCCCGAGGACATGGTATCCGGGCCCGTCGCCCACTACGTCCTCCGCGTACGGGGCGACTCCATGATCGAGGAGCAGATCCGGGACGGCGACTATGTAATCGTGCGTGCACGGGACACGGCCAGCGATGGCGAGATGGTGATCGCGCTCATCGACAACGAGAGCGCGACCGTGAAGAAGTTCTACCGGGAG
>JAMJQR010000047.1 GCA_023554335.1 Candidatus Benthicola marisminoris | reverse complement strand
GAGATCACTCCCCCCGAGCTTGCCGCCGATATCGTCGATCGCGGCATCGTCATGACGGGCGGCGGCTCCCTCATCAGGGGACTGGACAAGCTCCTGCGTGAGGAAACGGGCCTTCCGATCCACGTGGACGAAGAGCCCCTTACCTGTGTGGTGAGGGGAACGGGTCGAGTCCTGGATGACATCCCACGCTACCGGAGCGTGCTTACCACCTGAAGAGGCGTTGCGGAATATCAACTTCGGCCGGCCCGAGAATCAGCGACGTGACCTCGTCATCGTCGCGGTTCTGCTGACTCTCTCCTGGTCCCTCACGGGCCTGGACTCCCCCCAATCACTTGGTGTCACCCGACTGCTGAGAAGCTCCGTCCTGGCTCCGTTCCTGGCGGCGGATGCAGCGTACGATCGGCGCGCTTCGCTGGTCGAACGGGCTGCCGTGATGGAGGTCGAGCGGGCCGATTTGTATACGAGGCTCGAGGTGGCAGCGGATCTGGAGCGTGAGAACCGCGACCTCCGCGCCCAGTTGGCCCTTCCGGAGCGCCTGCCCGGGTCGTTCGTCGTCGGCGAGCTCGTTCCCGGACGGCCCTCTGTCGGGGATTCCCACACGTTCCTCCTGCGTGGCGATTCCCTGGCCGGGCTTCAAGCCCCGACCGGCATCAGTGTGCCCGCGGGCCTCGTGGGCGTTCTGAGATCCATCTCGGGTCGCAGCGGGCTGGGCGAATTCTGGACGCACCCCGACTTCAGAGTCAGCGTGCGCTCGGCCACGGGCGGAGCAACCGGGATCGTGAGGTCCTTCGCCAGCGAGGGAGACATCCTGATGCTGGTTGAAGGCGTGCCCTACCAGGCCCGCATGGCCGAGGGCGCCACCCTCGAGACAGCCGGACTTGGCGGCGTGTTTCCCCCTGGCATTCGCGTGGGCACCGTGATCGCCGAAGAGGACTCCAGGTCCGGCTGGTCGCACAGCTATCTGGTGCAGCCCGCCGTGCAGCCCGGAGCTGTTCGCGCGGTATCCGCGTGGAAGCGTCCCGTGGAACCGGAGGTCGCGATGCCGGTCGATTCCACCGATGCTGCCGAGCTTCCGGAGGCGCCCGGAGAGGCCGAATCCGATGGGCGTTAGGGGACGCTGGGCCTCGGACGTGATCGTAGTGCTGGGTCTCCTGGTGCTGCACTTCTTGCTTCGGCGTTTCCTGCTGGCCTGGCCCGGGATGCCGAGTCTCCTGATTGGCGCGCTGCTGCTGGGCGCTCTGAGAATGCGGGCCGGAAACGCGGCGCTGTTCGGGTTTCTCCTCGGCTTGCTCGAGGCGGCCATGGGCCTTGAGGGCATGGGCATCATCTCGTTCGTATTCACGGCGGTCGGGTACCTGGGAGCGCGGTCGCGAGACCTGCTGTTCGCCGATGCCCGACACTACGTATTCATCTACCTGTTCGTCGGGACGTGGGTCGCGGAGGTGGCTCTCATGCTGGCGATGCCGGGCGAAGCGGGGCTGGTGGGTTCCCTGTTCCTCGCCCCCGTGAGTGCCCTCGCGACAGCGATACTATGCGGCAGCGCCGAGGCCGTCGCCGCGGCGCTCCGAAGGCCGTGAGTCGGACGTGACGGGAGGAGAGGAGGTACGACTGAGCCGGGCGCGCCGGGCGCGAGCCGCAGCCGTGGTGCTCGTGACGGTCACTCTCGTCCTGGTCGGTGCCTTCTTCCGGCTCCAGGTCCTCGGCGGCGGGACCTACGAGCTCCAGTCCCGGAACAACCGTCTTCGCCCGATACCGATTCCGGCAGCGCGCGGTGCCATCTACGATCGCAACGACGAGCTCCTCGCGGAGAGCATCCCCGGGTATTCGCTCTCGCTGCTGCCCGCTCCACCGGATTCGGCGCATGCCACACTGCAGCGCCTGGCTCCGTACCTGCGCATGGACTCGTCGTCGATCGAAGCCATTCTCGAACGACGGGCCCGAAACCCTCAGCTTCCGGTGCTCGTCCGCGACGACCTGACGTTCGAGCAGGTCGCGGCGGTGGAGGAGCGGCGGCCGGAGTTCCGTCTCGTGGTGATCGGTACGCATCCGCGCAGACGCTACCCCGCAGGCTCCGTGGCGGCCCACGTGATCGGGTACGTCGGGGAAATCAGCGAGCAGGAACTCGATAGCGACGAGTTCGTCGAATACGAAGCCGGCCGGGTCGTGGGCAAGCAGGGCATCGAGCGAACCTACGAGTCCCTCCTCGCCGGAAGCGCCGGCACGCGCTACGTGGAGGTCAACGCACGCGGGTCGATCGTGCGCGAGTTTCCGTCGGATCTCGCCAGATCCGCGGAGCCGGGCACGGATCTCAAGCTCACGCTGGATCTGGAGCTTCAGCAGTTCGCGGACTCGATCTTCCCCGAGGGGGATGTCGGGGGTGCCGTCGCTTTGGACCCGAGGAATGGTGAGGTCCTTCTCCTGTACAGCCACCCGACGTTCGATCCGAACCTTTTCGTGGGCGGAATCTCGACCGAAGACTGGGAGGCGATCCGGGACGATCCGGGCCAGCCGATCCTGAACCGGGCCACCGCGGCGCTGTATCCGCCCGGGTCCACCTGGAAGCTGGTGCTGGCCGCCCTTGCCATGCGAAGTGGCGCCGCAGGAATCGAGACGTACATGCCGACGTCCTGCCGCGGGGCGCTTCAATACGGCCGCAGGCCCTTCCGCTGCTGGCGGCCCGAGGGCCACGGGCCGCTCACGATGTCCGGCGCCATCATGGAAAGCTGCAACGTCTACTTCTATCAGCTGGGTCTTCGGATCGGACTCGACCCGCTCCTCGCGGGGGTCGACGGCCTGGGCTTCAATTCGGTTACCGGACTCGACATTCCGGGTGAGGTTTCGAGCCGATTCCCGCCCTCCAGGGACTGGTACGACCGCCGATTCGGGCGCCGGGGCTGGACGGAGTCCGTGATACTGAACCTGTCGATCGGGCAGGGAGAGACGGAGCAAACCCTGATTCGGATGGCCCAGTTCTACTCCGCACTGGCCACGGGCCAGTCGCCGGTCGTTCCCCACCTGCTTCAATCCGAGCTGCTCGAGCGTGTGAGGGAAGGGTGGTCTCTGGATTTGCCGGAAGCGCGAAGGCTCGAGCTGATCGAGGGGCTCAAGCGCGTAGTGAACGAGCCCGGCGGAACGGCGTACTGGCACCGACCACAGGAATGGACCCTCGCCGGCAAGACGGGGACCTCTCAGAATCCGCACGGGGAGCCGCACTCGTGGTTCGTGGGATTCGCCCCGGCGGATGATCCCCGAATCGTGATCGCTGCGATCGTAGAGAACGGCCACCCGGACAATCAGACCTCGCGCGCCGTGCCATTCGCGTCCCAGGTCGTGTCCCGCTACCTGCGCAACGCAGGGGTGCCTCCCGACAACCCGCTCGAAGACGCCGGCGGACCGGTCTCCGCGACGCTGACCGGAGGCGGGCCGTGAGACGCCATCGCAGCAACCTCCTGGCGGGTCTCGGAGACCCCGCGCTGTTGGGGGCTGCCCTTTTCATCGCCCTCCTCGGCATCGCCATGATATGGTCGGCTGGGCAGGTGGATATTCCGTCGATCGTCGCCGGAGCCTGGCGGCGTCAGCTGGCCTGGCTGTTCATATCTCTGGCCGCCTTCACCGTGGTCGTCCGGGTGCCCATGCGCTGGCTGGAGTGGGCCACTCCCTGGATCTATGCTCTGGCGATCCTCCTGCTGCTCCTGGTCCTGCTGGTGGGCTCCGGTCCAAATACACGGAGCTGGCTTCGTTTCGCGGGATTCTCGTTTCAGCCGGCCGAGCTGGCGAAGCTGGCGACTATCCTGATGCTGGCCCGGATCCTCGGCTCGAAGAACGATCGCCCGACCGGCCTGTTCGATCTCTGGAAGCCCGTTCTGGTAGTGGTCGCGCCGTTCCTGCTCGTCATGGCGCAGCCCGACCTTGGAAGTGCTCTCATCTTCATAGTCATCCTGGTCAGTGCGCTCTTCTGGGCCGGGATACCGCTGTTCACGATCTTCATGCTCGTTAGCCCGGGTGTCAGTCTCATCCTCGGTTTCTCGGCCCCGGTGTGGGGCGTCTGGTTCGTGGTCGTCGTGATCGCCCTGTATTTGCGCCGTCCATTCATGGCCGAGGCGGTGTCTGTGGCGATCGCGAATCTGGCCGCGGGGGCCCTCGCGGCCCCGCTCTGGAATCGACTGGCTCCGTACCAGCAGCGTCGGCTGCTCGTGTTTCTCGATCCCGACGTCGATCCTCGAGGCGCCGGCTGGCACCTGATCCAGTCGAAGGTCGCCATCGGGTCGGGAGGCGTGACCGGGCAGGGATTCGGGCAGGGGCCGCAGAAGAGGCTGGCATTCCTTCCCGAGCAGCATACGGACTTCATCTTCTCGGTCGTGGGTGAGGAGCTGGGCCTGATCGGCGTTCTCGCGTTCCTCACGCTGCTACTGTGGCTACTCAGGCGGGTCCTGCGTATCGCGACGGACTCGGGCCAGGGATTCGGAAGCCTGGTCGTATTCTGCTTCTTCGCGGTCTGGTTCGCGCATCTCGTGATCAACGTAGGGATGACGGTTGGGCTCATGCCGGTCACCGGCCTGCCGCTTCCACTGATCAGCTATGGCGGCTCGTTCCTCCTCACCACGTTCGTGGGCCTCGCACTGGTCTGCCGGGTCGCCTACGAGACCTGACCCTCCAAGCTGGAGGGCCGGGGGTTCGCGGCAGCTTGTCCGGCCGTTATATTCCCGCTCGCCCATAGCCACGGTTTGAGCGAGGTAGAATGGCCTGGTTCCGAAAAGAGAAGCAGAAGCTGGTCGCGCAGAAGAGAGAGCTCGCGGCCGACGTGTGGGAGAAATGTGACGGTTGCGGAGAGATCCTCTACACGCGTCGGTTGGAGGAGAACCACCGGGTGTGCCCGGAGTGCGGCCATCATTTCCGCATCTCGGCGCCCGAGTACGCGGATCTGCTGTTCGACGACGGCTTCAACGAGGAGTTCGATCCCGGACTCCGCTCGGCCGACCCGCTCGGATTCGTGGATTCCAAGCCGTATCCCGTCCGCATCCTCCAGGCGGAGGAAAAGGTGGGCACCTACGACGCCGTTCTGACCGGCGTCGGGAGTATCGAAGGGCGGGAGACCTGCGCGGGAATCATGGACTTCGGCTTCATCGGAGGCTCCATGGGGTCCGTGGTTGGAGAGAAGATCGCTCGTATGGTGGAACAGGGGGTCGATCGAGCGGCACCCGTGATCATCGTATCCGCGTCCGGGGGAGCCCGCATGCAGGAGGGCATCTTCTCTCTGATGCAGCTGGCCAAGACCTCCGCAGCCTTGCAACGGCTCTCGAAGGCGGGGCTTCCGTTCATCAGCATCCTCACGCACCCCACTACCGGGGGCGTCACCGCGAGCTACGCGATGCTGGGTGACGTCAACCTCGCGGAGCCGGGAGCTCTTATCGGCTTCGCCGGACCACGTGTGATCAAGGAGACGATCCGCCAGGACCTCCCCGACGGTTTTCAGCGCTCGGAGTTTCTCCAGGATCACGGCATGGTCGACCGGATCGTACCCAGGGGTGAGATGCGTGACACGGTCGCAGTCCTTCTCCACCACATGTGCTGAGCCGGCCGGTTAGCATCGGCCTTAGAGAATCGCCACCCATTTGTCCGCGCTCGGCCGACTTCTAGCCCGTCAACCCGCCCATCGGATCCGTTGGGGTCTCGATCGAACGCGCGCAATGCTCGCGTCTCTGGGTGATCCGCACGAGGGCTTCGATTCCCTTCATATCGGCGGAACGAACGGCAAGGGCTCGACCGCGGCTCTCGCCGATTCTGTTCTTCGCCAATCGGGTCTCCGGACCGGGCTGTACACCTCACCGCACCTGCAGACGTTCGCGGAGCGCGTTCGGATCGGGGGGACGCCCGCCGAGAAGCGGCTTCTGGAGGAATGCGCCGAGGACGTACTTCCGCTCGCGGAGCGGGAGGACGCGTCGTTCTTCGAGTCGGCGACCGTGCTGGCCTTCGAGGCGTTCCGGAGGGCTCGATGTGATACGGTAGTCGCCGAGGTGGGCCTCGGGGGTCGACTGGACGCGACCAACGTGTTGAGGCCGCGCGTCACGGTGATCACGTCGGTGGACATGGATCACGCGAATTACCTGGGGGATACGCTGGAAGACATCGCGGCAGAGAAGGCGGGGATCCTGAAGCCGGGCGTGCCGGCCATTGCCGGCCCCCTGGAATCCGGGCCTCTCGAGGTCGTTCGGGCGCGAGCGAGAGAGGTAAGAGCGCCCCTCGACATCTGGGGGCGTGACCTCGATGCGAACGACGTACGAGTGGATGCCAGCGGGACCCGGTTCTCCTTCAGGTCGGCCGGCTGGGCGGACGGGCTGGCCGCTCATACGCGGCTGATGGGCGTCCACCAGTCGGTCAACGCCGCACTGGCCATCCGGGCCGTTGAGAGGGTCGACTGGGGTGTGGACGCGAAGGACATCGTATCGGGACTGAGCCTGGCGGACTGGCCGGGCCGCTTCGAGACCATCTCGGCCTGCGGGGGAAGCTGGGTTCTGGACATGGCGCATAACCCCGCCGCCATACGGGCGCTGACCGAGGTGCTGCAGCGGGTGCATGCGCCTCGGCCCCACGTCTTCCTGGTGGCGATCCTGGGAGACAAGCCATGGGACCAGATGCTGGGGCCGCTCAGTGCGGTGGGCTCGCACCTCGTTCTCACCATCGCGCCCTCCTCACCGGTGGATCGCCGATGGGACGTGGCCGAGGCCCTCGACGCGAGCGCCGGAGAGAACACGGAGGTGGTCGAGGACTTCGGAAGCGCCCTGCACAGAGCCAGGGAACTCGCGGGCCCCGGCACGGTAATCGTGACCGGGTCCGCGCACACGGTGGGAGACGCGCGCGCTTTTCTCGAGAATGACAACGAACGGAGTTGGTGAATGAGGTATGATCCGGAGGCCGTGCGGCCGATGAGGGACGAGCTCGTGCGCCTGGGAGCCCAGGAGCTGGCAACGGCGGAGGCCGTGGACGGCGTGCTGGGCGGAGGCGAGGGCACAACGTTGCTCGTCATCAATTCGGTTTGCGGTTGCGCCGCGGCCAACGCCCGTCCGGCGGTCGCGATCGCCACCGGGCACGATGCTCAGCCCGATCGAATCGTCACGGTGTTCGCCGGGCAGGACGTGGATGCGACGGAGCGCGCTCGCGAGTACATCGAGGGCTTTCGACCTTCGAGTCCGTCGATGGCCCTGTTCCGGGACGGGAGCCAGGTCTTCATGCTTGAGCGGCATCAGATCGAGGGTCGTGACGCCGCGGAGATCGCGACCGACCTCAAGGGTGCGTACGATCGGTTCTGCCGGGACGCCTGAGCCCACTGCGTCGGACCTGGACCCTTTGATAGAGCGCCGGCCCCCGCGGCCGGCGCTTTCTGTTGCCGGTCGTTGGAAGCCGGTCATACATTGCGGCCTTCATGAATACGTCGAATTTGCCCGGATTTCGGGACTTCTATCCGGCCGAGATGGCCCTGCGCACGCACATCTTCCGCACGTGGAGGAAGGTGGCGCGGCGCTATGGCTTCGTGGAGTACGACGGCCCGCCCCTGGAGAGCCTCGAGTTGTACACGAGGAAGTCCGGTGAGGAGATCGTAGGGCAGTTGTATGGCTTCACGGACCAGGGCGGGCGCGAGGTAGCCCTGAGGCCGGAAATGACGCCCACGTTCGCACGAATGGTCGGTGCGAGGGCGGCCGGCCTGCCCAAGCCGATCAAGTGGTTCTCGATTCCCCAGCTGTTCCGCTACGAGCGCCCGCAGAGGGGGAGGCTGAGAGAGCACTTTCAGCTCAACCTCGACATCGTGGGTGAGACTTCCGTCGCTTCCGACGTCGAAGTCGTGGCCGCGGCGATCGACGTGCTGCGGGGTTTCGGGCTCGGCCCGGAGGATGTGGTGGCCCGGTATTCCGACCGCGCCCTCGTGTCGGCGGTACTCGCCCGCCTCGGGGTGGACGAAGCGGCGCAGCCGGCGGCCTTCGCGGCCCTCGACAAGGCGGACCGGGAGTCCGCGGATTGGGTGATCGAGCGCCTCGTGGCGGCGGGTATCGAGGTCGACGCCGCGGAGCGGGTCCTCGCCGCTACTGCGTGGAGCCTGGATGAGGTGCGAGAGGCCCTCGCGGAGGACCCGGGGGTTCGCGCGCGCCTGGACCGCCTGGACCGGTTCGCGTCCTTGCTGACCTCAGCCGGTCTCGGCGAGTTCGTGGAGTTCGACCTGCGTCTGGTTCGCGGACTGGCTTACTACACGGGGCTCGTGTTCGAAGTGTGGGACCGTCGGGGCGCGTTTCGGGCTATTTGCGGTGGCGGCCGATACGACAACCTTCTCGAGGACCTGGGGGGGCCTGCGATGCCGGCCCTCGGATTCGGAATGGGAGACGTGGTCCTGGCTGAGCTTCTCCGCGATCGTGACATGGTCCCGCACTCGGAGGACGCCCTCGACGACTTCGTGATTCACGTGAGCGAGGAGCAGCTGCCGATCGCCCTCGAGATCGTGCGGTCCTTGAGGGAAGCAGGACGGAGGGTCGGATTCGACTATCGCAGCCGCAGCGTCGGCCGGCAGTTCAAGGTGGCCAACCAGGCCCGCGCGGACCGCGCCATCGTCGTCGGTCCCGAGGAGGTGGAGTCCGGCCAGTATGTGGTCCGCACCCTGAGCACGGGAGAAGAGAGAAGGCTCGGACTCGCAGAGCTGGTTCCGAATGAGGATGGATCGTAACGAAACCGCAGCTGGCCTCTCCCGCGGGAGACGCCCAGAGGAAGATAGGAATGGCTAAGGGACTGACACCCCAGAGCGAGGACTTCTCGGCCTGGTACAACGAAATCGTTCAGCAGGCGGAGCTGGCCAGCCACTCGCCCGTGCGGGGCTGTATGGTGATCCGCCCCTACGGGTATCGGATCTGGGAGCTCATGCAGAGCGCTCTGGACGACATGTTCAAGGCTACCGGCCATCAGAACGCGTACTTTCCGCTCTTCCTGCCGAAATCGGCCCTGGACCGGGAGGCGGAGCACGTGGAAGGCTTCGCCCCGGAGACCGCGATCGTCACGCATGCCGGCCGGGCGAAGCTCGAGGAGCCCCTGGTAGTTCGCCCCACGTCCGAGGCGATCATCTGGCCGATCCTCAGTGACTGGATTCACTCCTACCGGGATCTGCCGGTACTGCTGAACCAGTGGGCCAACGTGGTCCGATGGGAAATGCGGACGCGCCCCTTCCTGCGAACGACCGAATTTCTGTGGCAGGAGGGTCACACGGCACACGCGACGACGGAGGAGGCCGAGGAGGAGACCCGACGGATGCTCGGCGTGTACCGTACGTTCATGGAGGACTGGATGGCGATGCCCGTGATCACGGGCCTGAAGACGGATTCGGAACGGTTTGCAGGCGCCCTCCGTACGTACGCGTGCGAGGGGCTGATGAAGGACAACAAGGCGCTGCAGGCCGGGACGAGTCACCATCTGGGGCAGAACTTCGCGCGAGCGTTCGACGTGAGGTATCAAACGGAGGACGGCGAGCACGTTTACGTGTGGAGCACGTCCTGGGGCGTCTCTACCCGGCTGGTCGGCGGTCTTATCATGACGCACGGGGACGACGACGGACTCATTCTTCCGCCAAAGCTCGCGCCGCATGAAGTCGTCATCGTTCCGATCTGGAGGAACGACGATCAGCGGGCAACCGTCCTCGAGGCGGGGGAGCGAGCCCGGAGCGCCCTGAATGAAGCCGGCGTTCGCGTTCACGTCGACGACAGGGAAGGGCTCAACCCCGGGTCGAAATACTACGACTGGGAGCGGCGCGGCGTGCCGCTCCGCTTGGAGATCGGGCCCAGAGATGTGGAGTCCGACAGCGTGATGGCGGTGCGGCGGTTCACTCCGGAGGGGGCGGATCGGAAGGTGTCCCATCCGATGGCCGGCCTCGGAGCGTGGATCAGGGAGACCCTGGACTCGGTGCAGGACGAGCTACTGGAGGGGGCAAGGCGCCGCCGGGACGATGCGACGGTACGGGGGGTCGAGGACTACGCGGAGTTCCAGGAACTCATGCACGGAAGCGGTGGCTTCGCGTACACGGGCTGGTGCGGCGAATCCGACTGCGAGCAGAAGGTGAAGGACGACACGAAGTCCACCATTCGGGTGATACCGGACGAGGAGTTCCAATCCCCGGAGTCGCCTCCCCGCTGCCTGTGTGGAGCACCCTCCATCGGTGAGGTGGTGCGAGCGAAGGCGTATTGAGAGCAAGGTAGTCCGCTGCGGATGAGGAGGTCCTGTGGCAGATCTGCGGGAAATCGCCGAGTACCTGGACGACGTTCTCGATGTGCATCGGATACCGGACTATCCAAGCGCCTGGAACGGTCTTCAGGTGCACTGCCGCTCCCCGATCGAGTCGATACGGGTGGCGACGGACGCCTGTCAGGCTACGATCGACGAGGCTGCCGGGGATCGTGCGCAGCTGCTGATCGTGCATCACGGGTTGTTCTGGACAGATCCGCTGCCGGTTACCGGGCGCTCGTATCGACGCTTGAAGGCCCTGATGGATGCCGACATGGCCCTGTACAGCGCCCACCTGCCGCTCGACATCCACCCGGAGTTCGGAAACAACGTACTCCTGGCCGCCGCCCTCGGCCTCGAGACCGAAGGGACGTTCGGGCGCTGGTCCGAGCTCGAGGGGATGGGGGTGTGGGCGACCGCTGACGTCGCGCTCGATGAAATCCTGTCCCGGGTCGAGGGGGCATGCGGAACGGAACCCTTCGCGATCCGTGGCGGGCCCGACCACGTGCGGCGGGTGGGGGTGGCCACGGGAGGCGCCGCTGCCCTGATGGAACAGGCGCATCAGGAGGGCCTGGACACGCTGGTTACCGGGGAGGGGAATCACCACACCTACCACCAGGCCATGGAGACCGGCCTGAACGTCGTATACGCCGGGCATTACGCCACCGAGACGTTCGGGGTGAGGGCCCTGGGTGAACGGCTGGCGGAGCGATACGGCCTGGAGTACGGTTTCCTCGACCACCCGACCGGGCTGTAGGACGATGACGAAACTGCAGGCGCGCCTCACCCGGGCCTTAGAGGGTCGGTACGAGATCATCGAGGAGCTCGGACGCGGCGGCATGTCGATGGTCTACCGGGCCCGAGATGTTCGGCACGAGCGAACCGTAGCGGTCAAGGTGCTCCTGCCGGAGCTCGCGGCCTCGGTCGGCGCGCAGCGGTTCCTCCGTGAGATTGAGATCGCGGCGCGCCTCGTGCATCCCCACATCCTCCCGCTGTACGACTCCGGAGACGCGGAAGGACTGCTGTATCACGTCACCCCGAGCATCGACGGAGAGACGCTGCGGGATCGACTGAAGCGCGAGCGCTACCTCCCCATCGAGGAGGCCGTGAGAATCACGGCCGAGGTCGCGGACGCCCTGGACTTCGCGCACACTCAGGGCGTCATACACCGGGACATCAAGCCCGAGAACATCCTTCTGACGCACCGGCATGTGTTCATCACCGATTTCGGAATCGCCCGGGCCATCACGCTGGGCGGCGGTGACCGTCTGACCGAGACCGGGATGGCCGTAGGAACGCCCGCGTACATGAGCCCGGAGCAGGCCCGCGGAGAGGCGGAGCTGGACGGGCGGAGCGATATCTACTCCCTGGCATGCGTGACGTACGAGATGCTGGCGGGAGAAGCTCCACTGGCCGGACGCTCACCGATGATCACGATGACGAGGCGTCAGGAAGAGACTCCCACGTCAACGAGCCTACTCAGGGACACCGTCCCGCCACCGCTGGACGCGGCGGTGCTGAAGGCGCTGGCCCGGCTTCCTGCTGATCGCTACTCGAC
>JAMJQR010000275.1 GCA_023554335.1 Candidatus Benthicola marisminoris | reverse complement strand
CCGACGATGAAGAAGAACCCGCCCTTCCCCGCGAGAAACGCCACGCCGACGGTGAGGAGGGACAGGTACCAGATGCCGTTCATGTACTCGGGCAGGCCGAGCACCACGCCGAGATCGTAGTTTTCGACGCCGGTCTTCAGGCTGATCAAGTGCACGACGGCGGCCACGACGGCTCCGCCCACCAGCAGCCATGCCTTCTGGATCCCGGCCCCCGGCGACTTCAGGACGGCCGCCGTCGCGATCCCGCCCGGGAACGCGAGCCGGTTGTAGTCGATCATCTGCTTGCGCAGCGGGATGATGAACGCGATCCCGAGGATACCGCCGGCGATGCAGCCGAGGACCAGAAGCGGATAGTTGAAGTCCGTGATCCCCAGGATGAACAGCGCCGGGACCGAGAACATCATCCCGGCCGAGGCGCCATTCACGGCGCTCGCCAGGGTCTGCTGGATGTTGTTCTCGATGATGCTGTTCCGCCGCATGATCCCGCGGAGGATTCCGAAGCCGAGGATGGCCGCCAGCTCCGAGCCTTCGATGGAGAAGCCGAGCTTGAGGCTCAGGTAGCCGATGCTGACGGCGATGAGGATTCCGATCCCGTAGCCCACCAGGACCCCGGCCCACGTGAACTCGGGGTACTTGCCTGTTCGGCCCGTGAGCCTGGTCGGAGCGCTGAGGTCTTCCAACGCCGCCTCCCGCGTGTGAATAGGCGGGACCCGCCGCGCCGGGTGGCGCGCTGGCCCCCACGATGATGTGTCGGTGCTTCGTCCGCTGGCGCCTGCTCCAGACGGCGCGTCCGGGTATTGTATCCCGGTCCGGAAGCGGATGCGACCGGCCCCGGGGGGCAGGAGTTCGGCAAAGGACTTGCAGTAGTGGGGCAGTCCAGGAACCGAGCGCACCACCAGGGGCAGCATCATGGACGACGTCAGACGAGCCGGACCCCACACCAGGATCATTCACGGTGGGCAGCAGGCGGACCCGGAGACCGGGGCCGTCTCCACGCCGATCTACCAGTCTTCCACCTTCGCGTTCACCGACGCCGATCAAGGCGCGGCACGCTTCGGCGGGAAGCCCGGCTGCAAGTACACGCGCCTCGGAAATCCAACCGTGGCGGCGCTCGAACGGAACATCGCGCTCCTGGAACACGGTTGCGGCGCCCTCGGTGCAGCCAGCGGAATGGCGGCCATCAACACGGTGTACCTCGCGCTCCTGGAGCAGGATGCGCACGCCGTCGTCACGGACTGCGTGTACGGTCCTACCCGAACCGTCCTGGAGACGGAATACGCCCGGTTCGGTGTTCAGGCGAGCTTTGTCGATTCGTCCCATCCGGACAATGTGGCCCGTGCCCTTCGGCCGAACACGAAGCTCGTCTTCGTGGAGAGTCCGGCCAATCCGACACTGAAGCTCACCGACATCGCCCGCTGCGCGGATCTGGCGCACCGGGCCGGCGCCCTGCTCGCGGTGGACAACACGTTCGCCTCCCCGTACCTCCAGAACCCGCTGCAGCTGGGAGCGGACGTGGTCGTGCACAGCATGACCAAGTTCATCAACGGCCATACGGACGTGGTGGCCGGGATGATCGTGGCGCGGGAGGAACACGTGCTGGAGCGGCTCCGGGCCGTGCACGTGAACCTCGGCGGCACCATGGACCCCCACCAGGCGTGGCTCGTGCTTCGCGGCATCAAGACGCTGGGTCTCCGGATGGAGCGCGCCCAGGCCAACGCTCGCGCCCTCGCCTACTACCTGCAGCGCCACGCGGACGTGAAGTGGGTCAACTATCCGGGCCTGGTGGACCACCCGCAGCACGCGCTGATGAAGCAGCAGATGCGGGGACCCGGCGCGATCGTCACGTTCGGCGTCCGCGGAGGCCTGGAGACGGGCCGGCGGCTGATCAACAGCGTCGAGCTTGCGACCCTGGCCGTCAGCCTCGGAGGCATCGAGACCCTGATCGAGCACCCCGCGTCCATGACACACGCCGGGGTCTCGGCCGAGGAACGCCGGAAAGCAGGCATCACGGAGGACCTGGTCCGCATCGCGGTCGGGTGCGAAGACTACGAGGATCTCGAGAAAGACCTCGAGCAGGCGCTCGAGAAGGCGTCCCGGGAGGCTGCGGCAGGCGTCTAGCCTGGATTCGCCTAGAAGTCGAAGTAGGCCGCGAACGAGAACCTGAAAGCGTTGCCGCGCTTGCCGTCCTTGTTGTTTCGCTGGCCCCAGGACAGCTCTCCGCCGAATCTCGCGCCCGTCGTGATCTGCCAGAATCCGTTGGCGGAGAAATAGAAACTGTAACTGAACGAGTCGTCCGGCTCGAAATCCTCGTTGGCCACGCCGAGCGCACCGACCGTGAAGTTGCTGATGACGCCCGGCGCGAGCACCAGCCAGCGGTGGGCGTACGTGATGTACCCGCCCCAGCTCGTCACCGCACTCCACTCTCCCGTGATCGGGTCGAGGATCACATCCAAACCTTTGCCGCCGAGGCTTCCCACGAATCGAGAGATCGCCCGCCCGCCGATCGCCTGGAACAGGATCTGGTCTTCGCCGTCAACGTCGACCCGCCCGGATAGCTGGAGCCCGAGACCTGGCACGAACTGCGTGTCTCCCTCCTGATTCTGGAGACTGATGGACCGAAAGATGGTGGACACCGTCAGGTGGCCCCAGTTCGTGTTCCTGCGTATCCGCGCCGCGATGTCCCCGAAGCCCTGGAAGTTCTCGAAGGTCTGCCCCTCCGCCTGAGCGCTGTCGCTGACCGTGACGTCCACCTTGGGTGCCTCGAGCGCTATGGCCGTGCTCCACCCTTCCGCCGGACTCACCGTGTATCGGACCTGCGGCGTGCGCACCGAGTTGCCGCTCGGCGGACCCTCGAGGTCGACCGTGACCGGCAGGGTGCTCACGTCGGTGAACGTGGACCACGACTGACCGGCCAGGAAGCGCCAGTACTCGCCGTAGGCGTGGCGCAGGCGCAGACTGTTGCCCTGGCCCCGAAAGTCCGTCTCGATTCGGCCGAAGACGATCCCGCTCCCGGTGTCCTGGTTCAGCTCGAACCCGAACCGGCTCTGCGTGGCCTGCATGAAGAAGCGCGCCTGATCGAACTGCGCGCCCGTCCCCACGGGGATCAGATACGTGTCGAA
>JAMJQR010000274.1 GCA_023554335.1 Candidatus Benthicola marisminoris | reverse complement strand
GGCCACCGGTACGTGCAGACCGGCGTCGCCCGTTTCCAGCATCCGGTCCATGTTCGGAGTGCGGGCGGTCTCGAGCTCGGTGTGGCCGCCGGGGGACAGCGGCAGGCCTCCCACTCCGTCCAGCACCAGGAGCAGCACTTTTTCGCCGTTCGGCTGTACCAGGGCGGCAATGTCGGTGAGGTCCACGATTCCTCCGGGTTGTTTCGGGCGATCCGCGGCGGCTCGCCGGGGACGTGCAACGAGCCGAACATACGGTGGCCGCGCAACGGGTTCCAGCAGGCGCCGAAGTGGCACCGAAAGCTTGCATCAGGGGGCCACAAGCCGCATAACCAAGTGCTCGCGCATGCCCGCGGCAATGCATGGACGCACGAGAGGCAGAGGAGGTCGACATGCTCTCTTCCCGAACGACGATCTGGCTCGCGACCGGCCTGGTCGCGGGAGTCCTTGGCGCATGCGCCTCCGGCAGCGGCAGCCAGGGCATGAGCCGAGGTCCTTCGCGGGACGCTACGGTCGTCCGCGTGGCCGCCCCGCCGGACACGGTGATGCAACGAGCCTGGGAGGTGCTGCGAAACGATGGCGTCCAACCGCGCTGGTTCTCACGTGCTGCGGAGGACACCACGAACGTGGCCCGCATGGAGTCGGACTGGATCTATGTGCCCCGGGTACTGGACTCAGCCACGTTCGGAAGCCTGTCGGAGCCCGAGAAGTACATCAAGCTGCTGTTCTGGGCGGAACCCGAGCGCGGTGGCACGCTGTTGTACGTGGACGCCCTGTACAACCCGATGTCCCTGCCGACCGAGCCGGTACAGTGGTCGCTGATGCGGCCGGTGCCCGGAGCGCACCCGGCGTGGCAGTACGTGCAATTGTTCGGACAGAATCTGGTGCGCCGACTCGAAGCCGGAACGTCGGCCGATTCCGAAAAGCCGTAGAGAGGGTCGGCGCGTTCTCCGAGGAGACGACTGATACCGATACACCGCGAAACCCGAGCCGCCGTCGAGCTGGAAGGACTCTCGAAGCGGTTCGGGTGGAAGTTGGCCCTGCGCGACGCCAGCGTCCGTGTGGAGCCCGGGACGACTCTGTGCCTCGTGGGGCCGAACGGAGCCGGTAAGACGACGCTCCTGAAGCTCGTCGCGACCCTGTTGCGTCCCTCCGGCGGGGACGGGTACGTGATGGGCCACTCCCTCAAGAACGAGCCGGACGAGGTGCGCACCCGCACCGGGCTTCTCACGGTGCGCGGCTTCCTGTACGACGATCTCTCGGCTGCCGAGAACCTGCACTTCACGATGCGGATGGCGGGCCTGAGGCCCGACCGCACGGTCATCGCCGGAGTCCTGGAGCGAATCGGACTGGATGAAGTAGCGGACAACCGGATGCGCACCTTCTCCACCGGGATGCGCAAGCGACTGGCTCTCGGCCAGCTGCTGGTTCGCCCGATCGAGGTCGCGCTGCTGGACGAGCCCTATTCGGGCCTGGACTCGCAGGGGATGCGGCTGGTGGACGAAGTCGTGGGCGAGTTCAAGGCGGCTGGCACCACCGTCCTCCTCGCCTCACACCAGGACGGCGAGGCGGTCCGCGAGGCCGAGAAGACAGGCATCCTTCGCCGTGGACACCTGGAGATCCTCCCGGAGTCGGAGCCGCTCAGCCGCCATCTCTCGGTCGGTGGTCCGGCCGGCGCGCCGGAGGTGGACTGATGTCGGTATTCCACCGCGCCTGGGCCATCGTCTGGAAGGACCTCCTGATCGAAGCCCGCACCAAGCAGAGCTTCAACGCGATGGTGTTCTTCGCCGCGCTCGTGCTCTTCATCTTCAGCTTCGCGCTCGGGCCGGACACGCAGCTGCTGCAGAGAGTGGCCGGAGGTCTCCTGTGGGTGGGGATCGCGTTTACGGGTCTCCTGTCGCTGAGTCGCACCTATCAGAACGAGGAAACGAGCGGCGGCCTGGAGGGACTGCGGGCCTACCCCGGTGATCCGCGCGCCATCTACCTTGGGAAGTTGCTCGGCAACATCGTCATGTTGCTGCTGGTGGAAGCGGTGCTGTTTCCGGCTGCCGGCATCCTGTTCCAGGCTAACCTGTGGCCGTACGCTGGAGGCCTGGCCGCCGTCGCTATCCTGGGTACGATCGGCTTCTCGATGGTGGGCACGTTCTATTCGGCTCTTACCGTCAACCTGCGGGCCCGGGAGGTCATGCTTCCGCTGCTGCTCTTCCCCGCCCTCGTGCCCGTGCTGCTGGGCGCGGTGAACGCCACGACGCTCATCCTCGAGGGCGACCTGATGGGCGAAGCCATCGTGTGGTTGAGGGTGCTGGCAGCCTTCGACATCATTTTCTTTGTAATTTGTATCTGGATCTTCCCGATCGCATTGGAGGAATAGAGTGGGCCCAAGATCTGCAGTCGAGAAGACTCTGGGCATCCTGGCGGTGACGACCATGGTGGTCGGAAGCTGGGTCGGCCTTGTGGTCGTTCCAGCGGACGCCGCGCAGGGCAACGTCCAACGGTTGATGTACGTGCACGTGCCGGCCGCGTGGCTGGCGTTTCTCGCGTTCTTCATCGTATTCGTGATGAGCGTGCTGTACCTCATCCAACGGGACCCCCGCTGGGACCGAGTGGGTGCCAGCTCGGCCGAGATCGGAGTGGTGTTCACCGTCGTGACGCTGCTTCTCGGAATGCTTTGGGGAAAACCGACCTGGGGAGTGTACTGGACCTGGGATCCGCGGCTCACCACGACGGCGATCCTGCTCGCCATCTACGTCGGCTACCTGGCCCTCCGCAGCTTCGCGGACGACGAGGAGAAGCGAGCGCGCTGGTCGGCGATCGTGGGCGTCATCGGTTTCGTCAACGTCCCCATCGTCTACATGTCGGTCACCTGGTGGCGCACGCTTCACCAGCCGCCGTCCAGTCCGCGGAGCGTGGCGCCGGACATCCTGTGGACACTGATGCTGAACCTGGCCGCTTTCACGCTCGTATACGCGTACCTGATGGTGCGCCGGATCCGGCTCGCGAAGCTGGAAGGGGAACTCGAGAAGAGAATGGCGTACAATGCGTAAGTGGAGCGTGATCAGCGTGATCTACATCGTGGCCCTGATCCTGCTATGGGTGTATACGGGCCGGGCGGAGATGGAGAACCGCGGTTTCGTGTTCGCGGGCTATGCGCTCACGTGGGGCGCGCTCCTGTGGTACGCATTCAGACTGGAATCACGCGGACGTGCGACGGCGCGCGCTGTCGAGTCGTTCGAGGTTGCGGGCGCCGGAGACTGACCTCCGAGCCGATTACAACAAGGGACAATCCGTCACATGAACAAGTCCAAGAAGATATGGGCAGGCCTGGGTGTGCTCGCGATCGCCGGTGGCATCGCGCTGCTCATCGCGGGCGGGCTGAGCAGCAACGTGGTGTACTTCCTGACGCCGAGCGAGCTCCGGGCTGAGCTGGCGGAGCGCGCGGACGAGATCGTGGATCAGCCGCTGCGCCTGGGCGGCCAGGTCAAGCCCGGATCGCTGGTCTGGGATGCGGAGGCGCTGGATCTCCGCTTCGTGGTCTCCGACAGCATCGGTGAGGTGCCCGTGCGCAGCACCGGCGCGCCGCCTGCCATGTTCAAGGAGGGCATCGGCGTCGTGGTGGAAGGAAAGTACACGCACGATGGCGTATTCGAGTCCACCAACCTGATGGTCAAACACTCCAACGAGTACGAGCCGCCGCACGGAGACAAGCCGGAAGACATGTACGAGTCTCTCATCAAGACCGACGAGTAGGGCGGCCCATGCTTAACCTCATCGGAAGCGTATCCATCGCCGCGGCGCTTCTCGGCGCCCTGGCGGCGACGGTCACGGGCATCGTAGGCGGATATACTCGCAAGCCGGTACTCATACGGGCGGCCAGATACAGCACGTACTTCGTGTTCTTCGCGATGAGCGCAGCCTTCATCGCGATGGAGGTCGCGCTGCTCACGCACGACTTCAGCGTTAAATACGTGGCGCGCGTGGGAAGTCTGGAGACGCCCACGTACTACACGGCCATCTCGCTGTGGAGCAGCCTGGAGGGATCGATCCTCTTCTGGGGCTGGATCCTGGCGGCTTACGGCGCCCTCGTGGCCTTCGTGAACCGGAAGTCCGACTCGCGCCTGATCCCGTTCGCCGAAGGCGTGATGGGATTCGTCGGCCTGTTCTTCTACGGACTCCTGGCCGGGCCGGCCAACCCGTTCGGCGAGGTGTTCCCGGTGCCGGCCAACGGACCGGGACCGAACCCCCTTCTCCAGAACCACCCGCTGATGGGCCTGCACCCGCCCATGCTGTACCTCGGCTACGTGGGACTCACGGTCCCGTTCGCTTTCGCGATCGGCGCCCTTCTCAGCGGCAAGCTCGACGAAGA
The DNA here is from genome assembly GCA_023554335.1 of Candidatus Benthicola marisminoris. Lineage (GTDB taxonomy): Bacteria > Gemmatimonadota > Gemmatimonadetes > Palauibacterales > Palauibacteraceae > Benthicola > Benthicola marisminoris. Next base: position 2,879 of record JAMJQR010000274.1, on the reverse strand, counting down.
GTGGATTCGCGCCACGAGGCGCTGGACCGTGGCCGCGTGGGCCTTCCTCTCCGTGGGCATCGTGGGAGGCGCCTGGTGGTCCTACGAAGTACTCGGGTGGGGCGGCTATTGGGCCTGGGACCCGGTGGAGAACGCGTCGTTCCTTCCGTGGCTCACGGCCACGGCGTTCCTCCACTCGGTGATGGTCCAGGAACGGCGCGGGATGTTGAAGACCTGGAACCTGTCCCTGATCATCGGGACGTTCCTACTCGTGCTCTTTGGGACGTTCCTAACCAGATCGGGAATTCTTGACTCAGTCCATGCCTTCACGGAAGGGATGATCGGACCGATCTTCCTGGCCTTCATCGCCCTCATCATGGTCCTGTCCCTGGTCCTGATCGCGTGGCGCTCCGACCGCCTGCACGCACCGGGTTCGCTGGATGCGGTGGTGTCACGGGAGAGCATGTTCATCCTCAACAACCTGTTCTTCGTGGCGTTCACGTTCACGGTCCTCCTGGGGACGACCTTCCCGCTCATCGTCGAGGCGGTGAATGGAAACCGGGTGAGCGTGGGTCCGCCGTACTTCAACATGGTCTCAATTCCGCTGGGAGTGCTCCTGCTGTTCCTGATGGGGATCGGACCGGCCCTTCCGTGGCGCCGGACGTCGCCGGAGAAGCTGAAGCGGACCTTCATCGTTCCGTCGGCGGTGGGCTTGGCGGCGGGCCTGCTCGGGTTCGCTCTCGGGACCCGGAGCGTATGGCCACTGGTCACGTTCACGTTCGCGGGCTTCGTGAGCGCCACCATCGTGGAGGAATTCCGAAAGGGCGTGAAGGCGCGCATGCGGATCGCCAACGTCTCGGCGCCGGTGGCCCTGGGGCAGATCCTGACTCGCAACAATCGGCGTTACGGCGGCTACATCGTGCACGCCGGCATCGTGGTGATCATCGTGGCCCTGGCCCTCTCCGGCACCTACCGGTTCGAGCGTGAAGTCACCCTGCGGCAAGGCGAGCTGATGCAGCTCGGCGACTACGGCGTGATGTTCGACGAATTGTGGGCGGAAGAGCAGCCGCAGCGATTCGTGGTGGGCGGAACGTTCAGCATATTCCACCGCGGAGACCCGGCGGGGACCATGCAGCCCAGCATGAATTACTACCCGAACTCGCAGCAGCCGATCGGTACGCCGGCCGTGCGCTCCACGCTGAAGGAAGACCTGTACCTGACGCTTATGGCGTTCGACGAAGCGCAAGGAAGTCATGCCACCGTTCGGGCCATCGTGAACCCCGCCGTGCCGTGGCTCTGGATCGGGGGCATGATCGTGGCGCTGGGCGCGATCCTCGCCGTCATGCCGCAGCGTGGCAGTGGACGACCGGCGGTCTCGGCGACCGTGATCGCCAGTGAAGAGGAATCCGCCGAGCTCGTGGAAGAGCCCACGGCGGTGCCCGTCTGATCGTAAACGGACGGATAGATAGGCTATGAAGAAGAAACAGTTGCGCTGGCTCCTCCCCCTGGTGGCGGTGCCCATCCTGTGGCTGCTGTACTGGGGCATGGGTCGGGACACGTACGTGCTTCCGTCGCCGATGGCGGGCCTGCCGGCGCCGGATTTCGAGCTCGTCACGTTCGACGGGGACACGCTTCACATGGCCGACCTGCAGGGGAAGGTCGTGATCCTCAACTTCTGGGCCTCCTGGTGCATTCCGTGCCGCACCGAGCACCCGGTGCTCGTACAGACCGAACGGACCTGGGATGACTCGGAGGTGGTGCTCCTCGGGGTAGTCTACCAGGATTCGCGCGCCAACGCGGAGCGTTTCCTGGCAGAGTTCGGGGGCGACTGGACGCACGTCCTGGATCCCTCGCAGCGCACGGCCATCGACTACGGAGTGTACGGCGTTCCCGAGTCCTTCTTCATCGGGACGGACGGAACGATCTCGCTCAAGAAGGTGGGGCCGGTCACCTGGGATCTGGTGCGCTATCAGGTGGATTCGCTCCTGGCGGCGCCCGTCGCCACGGCCGGCGCCGCGAGCACGGGAGGCGCGCCATGAGCCGATTTCGCGCCGGCGTGCTCGCTCTGCTCCTCACCTGCGCGATCGGTCCGTCCTCGGCCACGGCCCAGGAGTCTGAACCGTCCGCCGAGACGACGGCAACTCAGGAAGCCGAGGCCCCGACGGAGGAGGCCGACGACCGGAGTGCCCTCACGGACCCCGAGGAGGAAGCGCTGGATGCGCTGGCCGCCGAGGTGGCGTCCGGACTCCGGTGTCCCGTGTGCCGCAACCAATCCGTCGTAGAATCCAACGCCGAGCTGTCGCGTGAGATGCAAGCGGTGGTGCGTGACCGGCTCGCGGCGGGTGAGACGCCAGAGGAGGTGGAAGCCTATTTCGTCAGCCGATACGGCGAGTGGATCCTTTTGCAACCGCAGGCGAGAGGGATCAACCTCCTCGTGTACGGACTCCCGGCTCTGGCCCTGATCGTGGGTTTCTTCATCGCCAGGAAGCTCCTCCACAAGTGGACTGGTGCTGCTGATGGAGCGGTCCCGGCAGACGGATCGCCGGACCTCGCGGCCGAGGACGAGCAGTGGCTTCGCGAGGCCCTGCGCGAAAGCTGAGGGTTGACGGAACCTGACGCGCGATCAGTGTAGTAAGTGGGCTTGGGGGCGGACCCGGTCCGCTCTCACGTGATCGCAGTGAAGCAGTACAGCAAGAGATACGGAGCTTATGAGCGCTGCCGCTAGAAAGCAGATCTTCTTCGATGCGCGGGCACTCGACTCGTTCGACCAGTACCTGCAGGACGTCGAGCGGTACCCGCTGATCGAAGATCCGATGGAAGAAAGAGAGATCGCGCGCAGAGCACGCGCCGGAGACCGGGCCGCCGCCGAGCGACTGGTTACGGCCAACCTGCGCTTCGTG
>JAMJQR010000273.1 GCA_023554335.1 Candidatus Benthicola marisminoris | reverse complement strand
GGTATCTGCGCCGTCCATGACGCGAGCCGTCCAGGTAGCGCCGCCGTCCAGCGTGCGCGCCCACGTCCCTCCGTGGCCGCTGGCCCAGACGACGTTCTCGTCCACGGCGCTGACGGCCTGGAGGAGCACGTCGGTGCCGCTGTCCTGGGGCTCGAGCCGGATGCTGGAAAGGGGCACGGCGGGCCCTTCAGTCCCCGGCCGCTCGGCCGTGTCGTCCGGCGCGCAGGCCGCTAGGGCGACGAGGGCCGTGATGGCGGGAAGACGACGGTTCACGACTCTGCTCCCTCTCAGGTCCCGTCGAACGCCAGCGTGATCTCGATGCGACGGTTTCGAGCGCGGCCCGCCTCGGTGCTGTTGGGGGCAACCGGACGCGACTCGCCGTAGCCCACCGCCGTGATCCGGTCGGCGCTCATGGCGATGTTGGAGAGTATGTACTCGCGCACCGCGATGGCCCTCCTGCGGCTCAGGCTCTGGTTCATCGACTCGTTGCCCTGGGAGTCCGTATGTCCCTCGACCACGATCCTGGCTTCCGGGAACTCGCGGATCACCCGCTGAACTTTGGTCAGGAGGGCGAAGTTGTCGGGACGGAGCTCGTCCGATCCGGAGGGGAATGTCAGGCCCGCAAGCCGGAGGATCAGCCGGTCCTCGGACCGCAGAACCTCGCCTTCCTCGGCCGAGAAGATGGCCTCGACCTCGCGGAATCGCTGCTCCCGCCGCTGCCGCTCCCTGAGCTCCGCGCTCACGGTTGCTTCCCGCACTTCGAGCTCGGCCAGGCGGGCGTCGAGGGAATCCACGCTGCGGTCGAGACGGGCGATCTCCGCCGATCTCTGGTCCACGTCGGCGCGGAGGGCTGCTCGCTCTCCATACAGGCTCTCGATCGCCACCAGCGCATCGGACACGACCGGGTCCGCGCCCTCGGTGAACCGGGCCTCGAACTGCAGAGCCCGGGCGATGCGCCGCACCTGGGCCTCGCCCCTGAGGGCCAGGTCCTCCACCGTCAGCCGGTTCCGCGAGACGCTGTCCGCGAGCGCAGAGATGCGCTCCGCGTGCCGGTAGGTCCGGGCGGCCTCCTCCGCGAGGTCACCGGCGCTCGCGGACTCGTAGCGGTCGCCGGCGAGCACGGCCTCCGCTTCCGCGACCAGCGAGTCACCGCGGGAGAACAGAACGGGGGACCACCGATCGGCCCGCGCCTCTCGCGAGGCCTCACGCGCCCCGCGGGTGCGTCCGAGGACGTCAGCCCGGATGGCGTTGAGCTCGGCATCCCTGTATAGCGCTTCCGCCCGTCCGGCTCTCGCTTCGGCCTCCGCGGTGTCTTCGCTCTCGATCCTCCGCCCCGCGTCACGCGCCTCCCTTTCCGCCCTTTCCCAGTCTTCCGGAGCGAATTCAGGAGCCTGGACTCCGAGGGCGTCGGCTCTGGCCTGGAGCGCCGCCTCCAGGACCACCCGACCCGTCTCCGCGAACCGGTCGGCCTCTTCGAGAGCGGACAGCGACTCATCGAGCCGCGCCTCGATGTCCTCCGCCCGGCGACCCGCGTCGTACCGTCGTCTCGCGTCCTCCAGCCGGTCTTCGGCCCGCTCGAACGCGCGCGGCGCGATCAAGTCGACGTTGGCGGCCCGTGCTTCCTCGATCTGCTGCGCGGTTCGCTCGATACGGGACTCGATGCTCTGGGCCGGGAGTGCCCCGGCGGCGAGGAGAATCAAGGCGGAGGCGGCCGCGCCCGTGAGCCGCGAATTCAACATGAGAGCCTCTCCGGTCTGTCGGTCAGCCGGCTTCGGCCATGATCTTCAGGAGTTCCCTGAGCGTCGTCCTTCCCCGGTCCCGGGCATACCATCGTCGGGTGTCCTTGTAGATCTCGGCGACGGGCCGATCGCCTTTGCGCTTCTCGCGAATCACGAAGTCCTGCAGCTCCGCCGGCCGGGGGCCCCAGCGACCCACGGGCCGCAGCTCCTCGTCCGTGATGGCCACGATGGGAATCGAGCGGCTTCCGTTCGTGAGGTACATGTCCATGAGCTCGGGGTGCTCGTCACGCTTGACCACACGCATGTCGATCCACTCCGAGTCGCGGGCCAGGCGTCCGAAGACCGGGCCGAGATTGGAGGCGTCGCCGCACCAGTCCTCGGCGATCACCAGCAGCTTCCACGTGCGCCCCATGTCCTCGAGCGCCTCGAGGGCCCAGACGGGAGTGGTCGCACGGCGGTACACACCCAGCCACAGATCCCTGTGCTCCGCCACTTCGTGTTCCAGGTAGTCGTCCCACTTGTAGCCCGAATTCCACCATGTTTCGAGGCTCTCGGGGGCCGATTTGCGGGTCTCGGCCGTCGTCGTCATATCGTCGTCCCCTCGCGGTAGCTTCGAGGCGAGAAAGCCAGTAGGATATGGGGCCGCGCGGCGGCCCAGAATCGCACGAAAGATAACCTTCTCGCGGTCTGGATGAACCCTGCGAGGGGCTGGCGCGTTCCCGCCAGCCGAGCCGATCCCAAACGAACCGACGGAGAACGAACCGATGAGCCTGCATATGCGACCCGGATTGACGATCGAGGGCGACCTGCGCCCCCCGACTCCGATCAACGAGCCCGTGTGGGGTTACGAGCCGGGCTCTCCCGAGCGGGCCGACCTTAAGAGGAAGCTCGACCGGATGGCCTCCGAGGTCGTGGAGATCCCCATCATCATCGGGGGCAAGGACTACACGACCGGCGACCTGGGCGAGGTCGTGATGCCGCACGACCACGCGCACGTGCTGGCCCGGTTCCACAAGGCGTCGGACGAGCACATCCAGATGGCCGTCGATTCGTGCATCGAGGCCTGGCAGGAGTGGTCCAACTTCCCGTGGCAGGACCGTGCCGCCGTGCTCCTGAAGGCCGCCGACCTGCTGGCCGGCGACTGGCGGCAGGTGCTGAATGCCTCGACCATGCTGGGCCAGAGCAAGACCTGCTACCAGGCCGAGATCGATGCCGCGTGCGAGATCATCGACTTCTGGCGCTTCAACGTTCACTACGCGCGCGACCTCTATTCGAACCAGCCGATCTCCTCGCCCGGCGTCTGGAACCTGACGGACTACAGGCCGCTCGAGGGCTTCGTATATGCCATCTCGCCGTTCAATTTCACGTCGATCGGCGGGAACCTTCCGACCGCCCCCGCCCTGATGGGCAACGTGGCGATCTGGAAGCCGGCGCGGACGTCTCTGTTCAGTTCCTATTACCTGATGCGTCTGCTCCAGGAAGCCGGCCTCCCGCCGGGCGTGATCAACTTCCTGCCCGGCAACTCGAGCCAGATCACGGACAAGCTCCTGGCCAGCGAACACCTGGCGGGGATCCACTTCACCGGCTCGACCGAGATCTTCCAGCTCCTGTGGAAGAAAGTGGCCGAGAACCTGGAAGACTACCGTTCGTATCCGCGGATCGTGGGAGAGACGGGCGGGAAGGACTTCATCGTGGCGCACCCGTCGGCAGACCCGGAGGCGGTCGCGACGGCCATGACACGCGGAGCGTTCGAGTATCAGGGACAGAAATGCAGCGCCGCCTCCCGCGCCTACGTGCCCGAGTCGCTGTGGCCGCAGGTCAAGGAGACGCTCCAGGCGCAGCTCGCAGAGATCAAGATGGGCGATCCGCGCGACTTCGAGAACTTCGTGTGCGCGGTAATCGACGGATCCGCGTACCGGGACATCACGGGGTACATCGAGCACGCCAAGTCGGCACCGGGCGCGGAGATCCTCTTCGGTGGCGGCTACTCGGATGAGAAGGGCTACTTCATCGAGCCGACGGTGATCCTCGCCACCGATCCCAAGTTCAAGACGATGTGCGAGGAGATCTTCGGGCCCGTCCTGACCGTGCACGTGTACGCGGATGACGAGTGGAGCCAGACGCTCGATCTGGTCGATTCCACGTCGCCGTATGCGCTTACGGGCGCCGTGTTCTCCCGCGAGCGGGGCGCCACGCGCGAGGCGATGGCCACGCTCCGTGGGGCCGCCGGGAACTTCTACATCAACGACAAGCCGACGGGCGCCGTGGTCGGGCAGCAGCCATTCGGCGGCGCCCGGGCCAGCGGTACGAACGACAAGGCCGGCTCGTTCCTCAATCTCGTGCGCTGGGTGTCGCCGCGTTCCATCAAGGAGACGTTCGTCCCGCCCACGGACTTCAAGTATCCGTTCATGAAGACCGGCGTGGGCGACTCGATGGAGGATCTGGGCCAGAAGCTCGGTGAGCAGATGGGCGAGATCCGCGAGCACCTGGGCGTCCTCGGCGGCTCGCTGCGCGAGAAGTTCGGCAGCGTCGTCGAGAAGACGACGACAGAGACCACCGCCGACGGTGAAGAGGATTCACCTGAGGCCTAGGTCCGGCAGACGCGGAACTGGGACAGGGGGCCGGTCCGGGACTTCGGGCCGGCCCTCGGCGCCGTTGCTCATCATCGCGGGCGGCGCCGTCATCGTGGCGCTGCTGGCGCCGCTGGTCGCGCGCGCGGACGTCGGACCCCCGGCCCACATGCAGGTCACCGAGAAGGCGCCCGGGCTGTACTTCGTGCAGTGGCGCGTAGCCAAGGCTCTGCCGGCTCGGGCCGTCCCGTCGCCGGTCCTTCCCGAGATCTGCCGTCCGGTGGGTGACCGGGCCGTCGCGGACCAGCCGGGTGCCTGGCTGCTCTCACAGGACTGGCGTTGCGACGGGAGTCTGGCTGGTCGCGACCTCGGAATCCTCTATCCCTTCCCGGATCTCGCTCTCACCACGGTCGTCCGGGTGGACCTGCTCTCCGGGGACCGCTTCGCCCACGTCCTGTCCCCCGGGGACGCGGCCTGGAGGGTACCGGAGGGCACGGCTCCGCCCGATCCGGTGCTCGGAGCGCAGAGAGCGGTGGTATCGGGGGCCGCCCACGCTCTCGGCAGCTGGCTACACCTGGCGTTCGTCCTCGTCCTCTGCCTCATCGGTGGCTTCGGGACGCCCCTCCGGCTCGTCACCGTCTTCACGGCGGGCCAGCTGGCGGCCGTCGGGCTGACATCCGTGATCGGAACGGGGCTCCCCGCGGGTCCGGCGGAAATCGGACTGGCGCTGGGTGTCGTCCTTCTCGCCCGGGAGTCCCTCCGCGCTCCCGGGGAGAGGCGGGGACTGGTCGCCCTGGCGGCGGCAGCCGGACTCGTCCACGGCGTGGGGCTGGCGTCGCTGCTCGCGGAAGACCTGGGCGGTACGGCTGGCCTGGGCTCGCAGGTCGTGGCCGTACTCGGTATGGACGCGGTGCACCTGCTGGGAGTTGGTCTGGTCGCATGGGCCCTCGCTTGGCTCATGCGCCGGCAGCCGGCTTCCCGGGCGCCCGCCCGGTTGGCGTACGCGGCGGGGATCGTCGGAATGGCGTTTTCCTTCTCGGTAGCCCTGGCGGGACAGGCTTCTGATACACCAGCCGCGGGGGCGGACGTGATCGGGGGGTCCGAGACGGCATCCCCCGGAGCCGCGGGCGCGGGGGCGTCCCAGCGACTCGCGCCCACTTCCCCCAACGCCGCGGTTCAGAGTTTCCTCGCTGTGGAGCCCTTCGAGGTAAGGCACGAGGTAATGCTGCGGCTGGGAGCCCTGTCGACCGAACTCGACCTCGACGCGGAGCCGGTTCTGGCCGTGGAGCGGCAGGGAGACGTGACGAACCGCCTGGTCCAGCTGGTGCTCGCGTCGACCCGGGTGGAGGTGGACGGGTCCGCCGTGGATCCCGTCCTTCGACGCGCAGACTTCATGACGGTGGACCCGACGGGCGCGCTGCCGCGGACGAACCCGGTCCCGGAGGAGGTGACGACGGCCGTGGTGGGCGTGGTCGTGGCGTATCCGACCCCCGGCATGCCCGAGCAAGTGTGGCTCGGGTGGGACCTGTTCCCCGAAGCCGTCGACGTCGTGCCCGCGACCGTGATCGACCCGGAGAACACGTCGTCCGTCATGCTGTCACCGGACGCCGCCGTCGTGGGCTGGCAAAATGAGCTGCTGGAGGACCCGATCCCGAGCGTGTCCGCCGTGGAGGTGGAGCCGGCGCGGGTCCCGATTCCGTGGCTGTCACTTCCCCTGATCGTCCTGGCGGGCTTGCTCTTCGTGAGGGGCTTTCGCGGGGAACGCGGGGGCGGCTCTATCGCCCTGGGCCGCATCGTGCTGGCAGCGGCGCTGGTCGTGGGGCCCGTGGTTCAGGGCGCGATCGCCGTGCCCGGGTCGGCCGGCCGGACTCCGTCCGAGCGACAGGCCCGGCGCATCCTCTCCGGCCTGTTGCCGAACGTGTACCGGGCCCTGGAGTACCGGCAGGAAGAGGCGATCTACGATCGACTGGCCGTGAGCGTGACCGGAGAAACCCTGACCGAAGTGTACCTGGAACAGCGCCGCGCGCTCGAGATGGAGGAGAGGGGCGGCGCTCAGGCGCGCGTGGAGACGGTCGAGGTACGGGAGGCCACGGACATCGAACGCGCCGACGGCGGCTTTATGGTGCGCGGACAATGGACCGTCGGCGGAATGGTGACCCACTTCGGGCACCGGCACTTCCGTCAGAATCGATATGACGCCCGGGTGGGAGTCGTACCGGTCGAAGGCACGTGGAAGATCCGATCGATCGAAGTTCTCGAGCAGGAGCGGTTGAGATGAAGTGGATTCGTGAGCCCCTCGTTCATTTTGCGATCCTCGGCGCGATCCTGTTCCTGGCGTACGCGGTCGCGAGCGACCTGTTCGCCGAGGACCAGGCGCGCCAGATCGTCATGGACGAGTCCGCCATCACGATTCTCGCCGACGGGTGGGAGAGGCAGTGGCAGCGACCGCCGACGGCCGACGAGCTGCAGGGGTTAGTCGATGCCCGCGTCCGGGAGGAAGTGCTGTACCGCGAGGCGCAGGCGATGGGTCTCGATGTCAACGACGTCGTCGTGCGGCGGCGGATGGTGCAGAAGATGGAGCTGCTGTCGCAGGACCTGGCCCTGCTGGCCGATCCCACGGACGCCGACCTGCGGGCGTTCCTGGCCGAGAACCCGGACGACTACCGGGTGCCGCCACGGATCAGCTTCAGTCACGTGTACTTCAACATCGATCAGCGGGGCCCGGCGGTGGAGGACGACGCGGTCCGCGTCCTCGAGGAGCTTCGAGCCGCGGATCCGCAGCCCGCTCGCGCCCCCGAGCTCGGCGACCGATTCATGCTGCCGTACGACTACCGCCTCCAGGCGCCAGCCGAGATCCAGCGGTCCTTCGGAAGCAGGTTCGCCGAGGATCTCGCGAGCCTCGAAGTGGGCTGGCACGGGCCGATCCTCTCCGGCTACGGGCTGCACCTGGTCCACATCACGGAGCGCGTGGAAAGCCGCAGCCCCGAGTACGAGGAGATCCGGGATCGGCTGGTCAACGACTTCAACCGGGTGCGCCGGGACCGGGCGAACGAGGCCCTGTACGAGGGCCTTAGCCAGGGGTACGATATCGAGATCGACGAAGCGGCCATCGAGGCCCGCGCGCTGCCGACGCAAGGGTCGTAACCGCCAGCATCATGACCACATCCTGAAGGGGAACTTTGCATGAGATATCAGTCCGTGAAGTCCGCGATCCTGCTGCTCGTCTGCCTCGTCTTTGCAGCCCCGGCTGCCGCTCAGGACTTCGGCAACGCCGAGCAGTTCGCCGCGGGTTCGCTGAAGAACAAGGAGTACTCGCCGTACGCCGGCCGGGGCTTTCCGACCCAGGTGTTCTGGGGCGACACCCACCTCCACACCAACCTGTCGGTGGATGCCGGAATGTTCGGGAATCGGCTCGGGCTGGAAGAGGCCTACCGGTTCACGAGGGGCGAGGAAGTGGTCTCCTCGACGGGCGTGCGGGCGAAGCTGTCACGGCCACTCGACTGGGTCGTCGTGGCGGACCATTCGGACGGGTACGGGATGTTCGCCAAGATCGCCTCGGGCGACCCGGAGCTCATGAAGAACGAGACCGCGCGTCGCTGGAACCGGATGTTCAACGAGGGCGGCGAGTCGGCGGTGGAAGCGACCCTCGAGATCATCGACCTTTTCTCGCGTGGAGAGATGCCGTTCCCCATCAACGCTCCAGAATCGATCGGACCCGTGTGGGAGGACGTGCTCGATGCGGCCGAGAAGTACAACGACCCCGGGGAGTTCACGGCATTCATCGGCTACGAGTGGACGTCTCTGGCACCTCCGGGCAACAACCTGCACCGGGTGCTCGTGTACCGCGACGCGAAGTCGCGTGCGGGGCAGAAGCTGCCGATGACCACCGAGGCCAGCATCGATCCCGAGGACCTGTGGGACTACATGGCGGACTACGAGGCGAAGACGGGGGGCAAGGTGCTGGCCATCCCGCACAACGGAAACCTGTCCAACGGAATGATGTTCGACGTCGTGGACATGGACGGCAATCCGCTCACACGTGCCTACGCGGAGACGCGCGACCGCTGGGAGCCGGTATACGAGGTTACGCAGATCAAGGGAGATGGTGAGGCTCACCCCCTGCTCTCACCGGACGATGAGTTCGCCGACCACGAGACCTGGAACCTGGGCAACCTCAACCTGAGCGAGGCCAAGACCGAGGAGATGCTCCAGCACGAGTACGGTCGCTCGGCCCTGAAGCTCGGGCTCCAGCTCGAGGCCCAGCTCGGCGTGAACCCGTTCCAGTTCGGCATGATCGGCTCCACGGACTCGCATACCAGCCTGCCGACCGCCGAGGAGGAGAACTTCTTCGGCAAGCATTCCGGGGGCGAGCCAAGCCCGGAGCGCGCCTCCCACGTCTCGATCGGGGCGCCGGATGGGAGCCTGGCCTACATGGGATGGGACATGGTCTCGTCCGGCTACGCCGCCGTGTGGGCCACCGAGAACACGCGCCAGGCCATCTGGGACGCGCTGATGCGGCGCGAGGTCTACGCAACCACCGGTTCCCGCATGCTGGTGCGCTTCTTCGGCGGATTCGAGTTCACTGAAGCGGATGCCCGCAGCCGATTCCCCGGCCAGGCCGGGTACTCGAAGGGCGTTCCGATGGGCGGCGAGCTGGCCGCCGCGAACGGCCGCGCGCCAACCTTCCTCGTCGCCGCGCTCAAGGACCCCTATGGCGGCAACCTGGACCGCATCCAGATCGTGAAGGGATGGCTGGACTCGGGCGGTGAGCTGCAGGAGCGCGTGTACGACGTGGCCGTGTCCGACGGCCGCGAGATCGGATCGGATGGCCGGGCCCGTGAGCCCGTGGGCAATACGGTCGACGTCGAGAACGCGACGTGGCTCAACACGATCGGCGACCCGGAGCTCATCTCCGTCTGGCAGGATCCCGAATTCGACGCCTCGGAGCGAGCCTTCTACTACGCTCGCGTCATCGAGATACCGACCCCGCGCTGGACGGCCTACGACGCGTTCCGGTTTGGAATCGACATGCCGGACGAGGTCGAGATGACGACCCAGGAGCGGGCGTATACATCGCCGATATGGTACAGCCCCTGATCGGGAGCTCGCGTTGAGCACATCCACGGCAGCGGCGAGGGGCGGATTCCTGCTTCTCGCCGCCGTCGCCACGGCCATCTGCGTTCCGGACCGCGTCGATGCCCAGAGCCTGGAGCCCCGCTCCTTCTCACCCGTTCCGGTGAGCGTGAACTTCGCCGGGGTCGGGTACGGGTACTCGTTCGGCAACGTGTTGCTCGATCCCGCCGTCCCTCTCGAGGACGGCACGGGGAAGGTCCATTCGTTGCTCGGTGCCTACGTTCGCACGTTCAGCTTCTTCGGCATGTCCGCCAAGGCAGATGCGATCGTGCCTTTCGCATTCGGGGACTGGGAAGGCAGGCTGGCCGGTCAGGATACGAGTCGGTCCGCGACGGGTTTCGGCGATCCCGCGGTCCGTCTCTCGGTGAACTTCGTGGGCGCGCCCGCCTTGGAAATGCCGCGCTTCATGGCATTTCGGCAGGGTACGGTGGTGGGTGCCAGCCTGCGGGTGATCGCCCCCCTCGGGCAATACGACGAGTCCAAGATCATCAACCTGGGCACGAACCGGTGGACTTTCGTCCCCCGCGTGGGGGTGTCGCAGCGTCTGGGGCGCTGGAACCTGGAGGGGGTGACGGCGGCCTGGTTCTTCACGGACAACCCGAACAACCAGGGTCGAACCATCGAACAGGATCCGCTGTTCGCTGTCCAGGCCAGCGTCTCCTACCTGTTCGACGGCGGAGCGTGGGTCTCGGCCAACGGCGGGTGGGGGTCGGGCGGACGAGCCACGGTGGATGGAGTCCCCGGCAACGAGAGACAGCAGAACACCCGGTTCGGCGCTACGGCGACCTACCCGCTTACGAGGCGGGCCTCGGTCAAGCTGGCGTGGATCGGCGGCGTGTCCACCCGGCTCGGGGCCGACTTCGACAGTTTCATCCTGGTCTACCAGTACCGCTGGGGCGGCGGGCTCTGAGCTGGGTCAGAACCGGATTCCCAGGCGGCGGGCGACGTCATCCAGATTCCGGTCCAGGGTCCAGATCCCAATCCGGCCGAGCATCGCCGAAGCCAGCAGGTGCGCGTCGACCCAGCCGATACCCGAACCAGCCAGATCCCACCGATCGATGAAGGTGAGCACCTCCGCGTGGTCCGCCACCGGAGAGCAGGGGAGCGCCTCCAGGAGCTCCAGGACCCGTTCCCTGTCCGACAGCCGGCCGCACGCGAGCTCTCCGACCACGAACGGATGACACCACACCAGGTCCGCTTCGAGACGCGATGTCAGATCCCGATTACCCCGCCGCAGATGATCGACCCAGACTGAGGTGTCGACCAGCATCAGGACGAGGGCCGCCGGCGTCGAACGGGCTCGAGCTTCGGCTGTGTGCCACCGAGAGCCGCCAGTCGCCGGGCACTCTCTCGGGCAATCAGTGCCTCCAGTCCCGCATGAATGACCGCGGTCTTGCCCTTGAGTCCACTGAGGCGCTGCGCTTCCCTCACCAACTCATCGTTGAGGTTCAATGTAGTTCTCATACAGATAAATATGCATTAATTATGCATACACGCAAGGGTCCTGGGAATCTGC
>JAMJQR010000046.1 GCA_023554335.1 Candidatus Benthicola marisminoris | reverse complement strand
GCCGGCCTCGCCACGGCCTGCGACCTGGTCCTGGCGACGGACGAGGCGCGCCTCGGCTACCCCGAGGTCAAGCTTGGATTCGTCCCGGCCATGGTGATGGCCATTCTCAGGCGATCGGTCGGCGAGAAGCGCGCATTCGAGTTGGTGGCCCTCGGAGAAGCGATCGGGGCGGCCGAGGCCGAGAGGTACGGCCTCTTCAATCGCGTGTTTGCCGCCTCGAGCTTCGAGGCCGACGCCGGAGAGTTTCTCGAGGCACTGGCGTCCAGAAGCGCGAGCGCGCTGAAGCTTTCCAAGCGCCTGTTGTACGAGATCGACGGGGCGACGTTCGAGGAAGCGATCGAGGCCGGGGCGCAGGTCAACGTGGTTGCGCGTCAGACCGAGGACTGCCAGGCCGGTATTCGGCGCTTTCTCGAACGGAAGTAGCTCGAGTCTCGGTCGTCAACATCGAAACAGCGAGGAACGGAGACAAATGAGCCAACAGGTCGCGGAGGACGGAGCCATCGGGCGAGGGTTCTCCGTCATGCACGCGGGCATGGGCGTGGCGGGGGTGGCCGCGGTGCTAGGCGGAATCGGAATGCTGGAAACGGGGCTGACGATCGGGATCGAAGCCGGGGTGTTGCTTCTCGTGGCCGGACTCGGCCTGCTCGCGGTGGGCGTCGGCGGTCAGTCCTACGGTCCGAGGGTCGAGGGAGTCCTTGACCTGTCGAGCCGACTCGGCCTCGGGCTGCTGGGCGGTGTGCTCGCCGGCTTGCTCCACGGACTGTTGACCGAGGTGGCGGGAGGTGTGGGCCTCACGCTTCTGATGGGAGTCGGAGTGGACGTGGACCTCTCCGCCTCCCAGTACCTGGTGCGCGCCCTGTATGGTTCGGTCTGGGGATTGGCCCTCGGGGTCCTCTACCCGGTCGTTCCAGGGAACGGAATGGTCGGCAAGGGATTCGTCTTCAGCCTGTTCCCCAGTCTCTACACGCTGCTCGTCGTCTATCCCGTGTTTCTGGGTCTCGGGTTCTTTGGTGTCCGGCAGGGCCTGCTCACTTTCGTGCTGGTCATCGCCGGGAACGGGCTCGTCGGAATCCTGGCGGCGGGGGTGATCTCCTGGGGCGGTGAAACGGACCTGGCGCCGGTGAGCGATCACTTGGTCCGGTGACCGGGAGGGCGAGGGAGGCGGGTTGACTTCCGGGGGCCGGTACTGGCTGCGGTTTCAGCTCGGGCTGGCCGCGGTGGGCGGCGCTCTCTGGTACGTCGGCGCGGTGATCGGCAGCGAGTTTGCATCCGGCATCGGTGTCGGGGTGCTCATCTCGGCCCTGGCCTTGAGGCTCCTCAGGAGTCGCGCCGAGCGCGAAGACTAGAGATCCGAGGCCGCCGGGGCGCGACGTCGCATCGCCGCCCCGGCGTACCCCAGCTCAGTCGTTGACCTTGCACCCGTCCAGGCAGCCTTCCAGCCACTTGTCACAGGCTTCCATGTCAAACCAGCCCACGGTCTTCCGGCACCCGAGGTGTACGGTGTCGCAGTACGTCATGCACCAGGTCTTGGCGGCGACGGCCGCGTCTGCTGGTCCCGTCCCGATTCCCAGCCCGACGAACAGCAGGGGCGCGAACGTCATCACCGATCTCCTCCACATGGGGTCCTCCTTCCGCGTTCGAGTGTGTCAAAGCGAAGCGATGTTGCAGCCCGCCAGGCAGCCCAGGATGTACCAGGTGCACTTCCAGGAATCGATCCGGTCGCAATTGCTCGCCGCCAGTTCCGCGCAGTAGTCCTGGCACTTCTCCGGGTCCGCCCTGTCCCTGGCCTGCGCGGGTGGGGGAGTGGACAGCATCGCCAGGATGGCCAGCAGCCATAGGTTCTTCATCCGAGTCTCCTTTCATCGGGAGTCGGGGGACGGAGGTGCGGCCAGTCGGCGGAGTTCCCGCTCGACGGACTCCTCCAGAGGTCCGGCGTGGCGCGCCGCCAGCCGGCCCTCGCGATCGATGAGCAGGGTCGTAGGGACGACCGTGATGCGAAATCGTCGGGTGAAGCGGTCGAGATCGATCGGCACGGCCACCGGAACGCCCGGCAACCGCTCATTCATGTAGGCGACCGCTGGCTCCGGGCCTTCGAGCCCCACGGCCGCCGCCCGCCAATCGCCTGCGTGGGCCAGCCGCTTCCAGGAGGGAACGGCCTGCTCACAGACCGGGCAAGTGGACCGGAAGACGAAGAGCAGCAAGCCCGCGCTGTCTGCGGGTTCCAGCGATGCGCCGGTGCGTGCGTCCAGGAAGGCAGGGTCCTCCTTGACGATCTCGCCTGGGTCGAGGACGGTCCGCTCCAGGATCCAGGGGATCACCCTCTCTCGCACGAGGAGCGTGAGGGCGAGCACGGCTGCCGCTGCAACCAGGATATCCAGGGCGAGCTGCCCCGGGCTCCGCTTTGCCATTCCGCCTCCCGCTGCAGGTCCGGGGCGCGGCGGGACCTTGCCCGCCATCGCTCATCGGTCCCTCAAGGGGCACAGGGCCGATAATGGATGAGGAGGCTTTGAGGACGCAGGAGCACGGGTCTCCATGAGCCCGAATCGAGTCGACGTCCAGCGCGACGGGAGCGAGGCTCCAGAGGCGGCTCTCCACCGGCTGTACGGTTACTCCCGTTTCCGCCGCCTCCAGAGACCGATCGTCTCGGCCATGCTGGCGGACCGCGACGTGATCGCGGTGCTCCCGACAGGTGCCGGCAAGTCCATCTGCTTCCAGCTGCCGGCCCTGATGCGCGAGGACCTCACCCTCGTGGTCAGCCCTCTCATCTCGCTAATGCAGGACCAGGTCGCCGGTCTGAGACACCGGGGTCTCGCGGCGGCGGAGCTGAGCTCGGCTACCCCGGTAGCTGACCGGTCACGAGCTGAGGACGCCCTGGCTGCGCGCGAGCTCCGCCTCCTGTACGCGTCCCCGGAAATGCTCGCGAGTCCCCGGTTTCGGTCTCTGTGCGCGTCCTCACGGCCGGGGCGGATCGTGGTGGACGAGGCTCACTGCATCAGCGAGTGGGGGCACGACTTCCGGCCCTCCTACCGGCGGATCGGAGAGTTCGCCCGGGCTGTGGGTCGGCCTCCCCTGGCGGCGTTCACCGCGACGGCCACCCCTGCCACCCGTTCCGACGTCGAGGCGTGTCTGGGCCTGCGTCGCCCGCTGAGGGTCGTCGCATCGGTGGATCGGCCGAACCTCCACTGGTCTGCCGCACGCGTGCGAGGTCTCCGGGAAGCCATCGATCGGGCCGGGGCGGAGGTCCTGACGTCTCTGCGCAGCCGTCCAGGCAGCGGGGCGATCCTATATGCGCCCACGCGTCGCACGGCGGCACAGGCAGCTGAAGCCCTCTGTCGCCTGGGGGTTCGAGCCTCGTACTACCACGCCGGGATGGATCCGGACGGGCGGCGCCACGTACAGGACCGGTTCCTGGCCGGAGACCTGGCCGTCGTCTGCGCCACCAGCGCCTTCGGGATGGGAATCGACCACCCGCGAATCCGCCTGGTCTGCCACTGCGGGATGCCCGGGGCACTCGAGTCGTACGTGCAGGAAGCGGGTCGAGCCGGGCGAGATGGAGAGCGGGCCGCCGCCCTGCTCCTGGCCACACCGCGCGATCGGCGCATTCACGCTCTGTTGGCCAGGGGAGGCGACCGCGGCTCCTCGCACCTGCGCCGGGCGCGAGCCCGCTTGCGGGCCATGATCGGCTATGTTGACACGTCCGGGTGCCGTCGCTCGTACATCTCGAGTTACTTCGGTGAGCGCCCCCCGGCATGCTCAGGCTGCGATCGCTGTGACGGGGCGGGGCAACGGTTACCGTGGACCAGACGTCTACGCTTTGACAGGAGGCGGGAAGGGCGACTTCCCGCTGGCTCGACAGAAACGGAGGAAACATGAAACCACGTTGGGCAGGCCAGCGGCTCGCCGCGGCCGAAGTCCCGATCCTCTTGCTGCTCATCGTTCCCGCGTCCCTCGGCGCGCAGCAGTCCATCTCGCTGGACAGTCCAGCGGCGGCCTACGCCGAGCCTTTCAGCCTGGTCGGCGGGATCCGCGAGCTGGATGACGGCCGCGTCTTCGTGTCCGATGCGCTCGAGGAGGCGCTGTACGTGCTGGACGCCGATCTGGGCGCGGCCGAGGTCGTGGCCGAAAAGGGGCAGGGGCCGGACGAATACCGTCAGCCCGACGGGCTCTTCGCATGGCCTGGCGACTCCACGCTCATGGTGGACCTGGGCAACGGCCGCATGACGCTCGTCGCCCCGGACCACGAGTTCGGGCGCACGATTCCCGTGGTGCAACAGGAGGCGGCTGGTCTGCAGATCATCATCCCACAGGGAGTGGACGAGGCCGGACGACTCTATTTCCAGCCGCGGGGCGACGGGGTGATCCGCGACTCCGCGGACATCGTGCGCTGGACCCCCGGCTCCGACGGCGCGCCCGAGCCGGTGGTCCGGATCAAGCTGAGGGATGTCACCGAACGCAGCTCCGGCGGCGGGAACGACCTGCGGGTTGAGGTGACTCCGGTGCCGCTCAGTCCAGAGGACGGATGGGCCGTGGGCCGGGACGGGTCGGTCGCCGTCGTGCGCAGCGCAGACTACCACGTGGAGTGGACCCGCCCCGACGGATCGGTGATCGCCGGTCCTCCAGTACCGCACGAGCCGGTATCCGTGCGTGACGCCGACAAGGAGGCGTGGGCCGAGGAGCTCGCGGCCACCGGGATGATGATGATGGTCTCGAACGAGAATGGGGCCATGAGTGCGAGCATGCGCCGCGGTGGAGGGCGCACGCCGGCCGTGGACCGGTTCCAGTGGCCCGAGGTCAAGCCCCCATTCGCGCCGGAATGGGTGCAGGTGGATCCGCTGGGGTACGCCTGGGTGGAGCGCCACGTCTCCGCCGGCGATCGTCCGGTGGTGGACGTATTCGGCCCGGACGGCCAGCACGTGGCGTCGGTCACCGTCCCGCACAGGAGCCACGTGCGAGCGTTCGGCGACGGTACCGTGTACCTCACCCGCTGGGACGACCTGGGTTTCCAGTGGCTCGAGAGGTACGAGCGACCGGTGCTCTGAGGCCGGCGGGTTCAGTTTCCACCGCGCCCCGGGACGGCTAGTTTGTGCGGGCGGCGCCCACCCGGGCCGCCCGCTCGTCCGTTCAGGGTCCGCCGTCCGATGAAGACTGTCGGCTCCCACCGAATCCAAGGGGAAGCACCATAGATGACCGCCTTCGACCTGTACCTGGAAGACCACCACCTGATGCTACGGGACCTGGTCCGCGAGTTCGCGGATGCAGAGATCGCTCCTGTCGCCGCCGAGCTGGATGATCGGGAGGAATTCCCGTGGGCCAATGCCGCGAAGATGGCCGAGCTGGGCCTGTTCGGGATCCCGTGGCCCGAGGAATACGGCGGGGCGGGGATGGACCTGATGGCCTCGGTCATCGTGTCCGAGGAGCTAGCCCGCGTCGATGCCAGCCACTCCATCACCGTCGGCGCGCATACCTCGTTGTGCGGTGTCCCGATCTATCGCTGGGGCTCGGACGCCCAGAAACAGAAGTACCTGACGCCGCTCGCGAGTGGACAGGTCCTCGGCGGCTTCGGACTGACGGAGCCCGGCTCGGGTTCTGACGCCAGCGGGATGCTGACCACGGCCGAGCGCCGCGGCGACCGGTATGTCCTGAACGGACAGAAGACGTGGATCACGCATGCCGGTGTGGGCGAGGTGTTCGTGGTCGCGGCGGTGACCACTCCCGGAAAGGGGAACAAGGGCGTCAGCGCGTTCATCATGACGAAGGAGACGTGCGACCTGGAGCGGGCGAAACAGGTCGGGTTCGGGCACAGCGACGAGATCGATGCGATGCCCGGGTTCAGCGCGGGCGACAAGCTCCGAAAGCTGGGATGGAACGAGTCCGACACGCGCGAGCTGATCTTCGAGGACGTGGATGTGCCTGCCGAGAACCTGCTCGGCGAGAAGGACGATGGCTTCCGGGTGTTCCTGGATACCCTGGACGGAGGTCGCATAGGGATCGCGGCGCACGCGGTCGGGCTCGCGCAGGGCGCGCTCGACCAGGCTTTGCGCTACACGGACGAGCGAGAGCAGTTCGGGAAGAAGATCAACCGCTTTCAGGGGATCCAGTTCAAGCTCGCGGACATGGCGACCCGCATCCACGCGGCCCGGCTCATGACGTATCATGCGGCGCGCCTCAGGCAGGAAGGCCGGCCGCACAAGCGCGAAGCTTCCATGGCAAAGCTCTTCGCCTCCGAGGCGGCGATGGACGCCACCATCGAAGCCGTCCAGCTTCATGGCGGCTACGGCTACTCACGTGAGTATCCGGTCGAGCGAATGATGCGGGACGCGAAGATCCTGGAGATCGGCGAGGGAACGAGCGAGATTCAGCGGATAGTCATCGCCCGAGAGTTGATGAACGACCTGTCCTGACACCTCTCGTCGGTAGCCGCGGCACCGATCGTGCCGTAGATTGCGGATTGGACTCGGGGCCGTGCGCACCAGATCGCGGCCCCGTTTCCTTTATGAGCACCGAGAATACGAGCGTCTCGTCGCCGGCCCCCCGAGGGGTGACCGGACGGCGTCGCGCCGGACTTCAGTCGCTCGCGCCAACGCGCCGGCGGCTCCCCCCCGATACGTCGGGGAAGACGGGATACGACCACACATGCAACGCGAGATCGTGATCAACGCCCTGGGCAGCGAGTCCAGGGTGGCCATTATCGAAGACGGACGCCTCGTCGAGCTCATGAATGAGCAATCGGACGAGGACCGGATCGTCGGAGACCTCTACCTCGGCAAGGTAGAGGCCGTCCTCCCCGGGATTCAGGCCGCATTCGTCGACATCGGCACCGAGAAGTCGGCGTTCCTCCACGTATCGGACGTATCCGAGGTGGAGGAAGATGACGACGACAACGGCAATGGCGGTCGAAACGGCGGGCGCCGGAACCGAAAGTACCCTCCCATCCAGGACGTCATCGAGCGCGGACAGGAGCTTCTCGTCCAGGTGACGAAGGAGCCGATCGGTACCAAGGGCCCCCGAGTGACCACACAGGTGTCGCTTCCCGGCCGCTTCATCGTCTACATGCCCGACTCGAAACACGTCGGCGTCAGCCGGAAGATCGACGACCGTGAGGAGCGTACCCGTCTGCGAAAGATGGCGCGCGAGGCGATCGGGAAGGACCAGGGCGGCGTCATCATTCGGACCGTGGGCGAGGAGCTGACCAAGAAGACGCTGGTGGCCGAGTTCAAGTCGCTCCGCAAGACTTGGGACAAGGTCCAGCGGCGGGTGGACTCGATGAAGGCGCCGGCTTCCGTGCACCGCGAAGCTACGCTGACCTCGGGCATCATCCGGGACCTGTTCAGCGAGAAGGTGGATTCGCTCACCGTCGACTCCGATGAGCTGGCCCAGGAGATCAAGTCTTACCTGGGCCAGGTGAGTCCCGAGCTGCTCGACCGCGTGAAGCTATACCAGGGGGACGTGCCGATCTTCGATGAGTTTGGAATCGAGGAGGACATCCGGGCGGCTTTTCGTCGCCGTGTGGACCTGAAATCGGGCGGCTACATCGTAATCGAGCATACCGAGGCGCTGGTGGCCGTAGACGTGAATACGGGGCGCTACACCGGGCGGAAAGACCCCGCGAAGACCATCGTCAAGACGAATATCGAGGCCGCGGCCGAGATCGCCCGCCAGCTCAGGCTGCGCGACGTCGGCGGGATCATCGTGCTCGACTTCATCGACATGGACGAGCAGGAGCACCGCGACCGGGTGCAGCATGAGATGCGAAGCCACCTGGGCCGGGACAGGGCCCGGTCCAAGGTGTTCGGGATCTCGGAGCTCGGGCTACTTGAGATGAGCCGGCAGCGCGTGCGTCCAAGCCTCATCCAGACGGCCACGCAGCCGTGCCCGAGCTGCGGCGGTACCGGGCGCGTGCTGGCTCCGGACACGGTGGTGCGCCGGCTCGAGCGAGCCATCCGGCGGGCACGATCCGCGGGGGAGAGAAGGGACCTCAAGGTCAGGGTCCACCCCGAGGTGGCGCTCTACCTCCTCGAGGAGGAGCCCAGGTTCCTGCGTCGGATCGCCAGCGAGCTCAGCATCGAGCTCGACATTCGCGACGACCCGCTGATGGGGCACGACGAATACAAGCTTCTGGCGGGACCCGCGGACACGGACGTCACGGGCAAGTACGCCGTGGCCTGACCTCTCCGACCCGGGGTCGGCGGCCGGGCGATGCGGGACTCCGAATCCTCGAGCTCATCACATTGACGCACAGATTGAACGCGCCTATTATTAGGGGCTACGGACCAAATAACGGATACAGGTGAAGAAGGCAGATGTACGCGATATTCGAGGCCAAGGGAAAGCAGTTTCGTGCGGAGCCGGACGCGACGCTCCGGCTACCCACGCTGGATGCTGAGCCGGGCGACCGGGTGACGTTCGACCACGTGCTCCTGGCTCAGGCCGATGACAGGATCATCGTGGGGCAGCCGTCGCTGGATGGAGCGGCTGTCGCGGCGGAGGTCATCCGGCACGGGCGCGACGACAAGATCATCGTCTACAAGATGAAGCGGCGGAAAGGCTATCGCCGCAAACAGGGTCACCGGCAGGGCTTCACCGAAGTCCGGGTCGT
>JAMJQR010000045.1 GCA_023554335.1 Candidatus Benthicola marisminoris | reverse complement strand
GAACATCAGCCCCTGCAGGAGCTGGCTCAGCCAGAACGCGGCGAGAAGGCCTGCGAGGAGCCCGATACCGGCGAGAACGGCACCCTGGGTCAGCACGCGGCGACGGACCGCCCCCGTCGTCGCACCCAGCGCCATCCGGATACCGAACTCGCGGGTCCGCTGACTGACGGAGTACGAGAGGATTCCGTACACCCCGATGGCCGCCAGAAGCACGGCCACCGCCCCGAAGATCCCCATCAGGGTGAGCGCGAAGCGGTCGCTCTGCATGTGGCGCCCGAGGACCTGCTCCATCGTGCGGGCGCGGTAGATGACGAGCTCCGGGTCCAGCGCGTCGAGCTCGCGTCTGACCTGCGGAAGGACCGCCAGGCCGGCCCGGGTCTTCACCACCTGAACCAGGGCCCAGTTACGATCGTCACCATACTCCGTGTGCGGAATGTAGATCTTGGACTTTCGGCTCCCTCTCGCGTCGTACGCCACGTCGGGGACGACACCTGCCACGGCGCGCACCGTGTCGGCAGAGAAGAACCGCTGCCCGATCGGGTCTTCACCCGGGAACGCGATCTCCGCCGCGGTTTCGCTGATGATCATCACGGGGGGCGCATCCTCGCCGTCCCCCGCGTCGAAGGTCCGCCCGGACCGCAGAGGGATGCCCATCGTCTCGAAGTAGTCTCCCTCGATGATCCTCATCTGGGCGCCCTCCCAATCCAGCGCCCCACTCGGCATCTCGTACCTGAAGCCCCAGTCGTGATACGGACCGGCCGCCGGAAGCCAGGATGTCGCGGCGACGCTCTCTACGCCGGGGATCGCGCGCAGACGCTCATGGAAACGCTGGTGGAAGTCGACCCGCAGGGCGGGATCCTCGTACCGTGCGTCCGGAAGGTGCACTTCGAACGTCAGGAGGTCTGAGGGATCGAACCCGAGATCCTGCCCCTGAAGGGTCGCGAAGCTCTTGATCATCAGGCCGGCCCCGATCAGCAGCACCAGGGCGAGCGCGACCTGCGCCGCGACGAGGACGGTTCGCACCCGGGTTGAACGCCTTCCTCCGGAGGTTCCCCGCGAGCCCTCCCTCAGGTCCGAGGTGAGGTCCACGCGTGAGCCTCGCAGCGCCGGGACGAGACCGAACAGCAGGGCGGTGAGAACCGTCACTGCCGCGGCGAAGAGAACCAGCCGGCCGTCCAGTCCCACTTCGGGGGCGCGGGCTACCGCATCGGGACTGATGGCGAGCAGGACGCGGACGCCGATTCGGGCCATGGCTACCCCGGCCACGCCGGCCAGCGACGCGATGAGGAGGCTCTCGGCGAGGAACTGCCTCACGAGTCGGCCTCGCCCCGACCCAAGCGCCGAGCGGATCGCGATCTCGCGCCGTCGTCCCATGCTCCGCGCCAGGAACAGGTTGGCGACGTTCACGCACGCGATGAGGAGCACGAAGCCCGCTGCGCCCATGAGGATCTGCAGCATGGCGTCCGTCGAGCCCACGACGTCTTCATGCAGGGAGACCACGCGCATCAGCTGCGTGTCCCCGACTTCCTCGTATTCCTCCACGATTCTGGCGTTGACGGCGCTGACGTACGTCTGCGCCTGTCCGACCGACACGCCGCGGTCCAGCCGGCCGATGAGGGAAAGGAAGTGGTTCTGCCGGGAGTACTCGCCTTCGACGAGGTCGAGCGGCACCCAGGCGTCGACGTCTCCGGCCGCCACGTCGCGGAACCCGGCGGGCGCCACTCCGACCACCGTGTACGCCTCTCCATCGAGGCGGATCGTGGTACCGAGCACGTCCGGGTCGCCGCCGGTGTGCGACTGCCAGAGTCCGTAGCTGAGGATCGCCACGTTGGCGTCCTCGCGCTCCTCGTCTGTCGCGAAGCTGCGGCCGAGCAGCGGGGAGATCCCCCACACCTCGAAGTAGGCCGCGCTGGTGGGGAGGACCCGGATGCGCCGCGGAACGTCCCCGTCCGTCAGGTCCCGGCCTGCCTCACGGTAGGTGTAGATGGCCGCCAGCCGCTCGATCCCCTCCGCCTCGCGCCGCAGGTCCAGGAAGTCGGGAACGGTGTGGTAGCCGATACCCGTCTCGGCCGAGCTCTCACGATCGGCCTCGTAGATCCGGATCAAACGCTCGGGCTCGGGAAACCGGAGTGGGCTGAGCACGACCGCGTCGAGAACGCTGAAGATGGCCGCGTTCGCTCCGATTCCGAGGGTCAGGGTGAGGATGGCGATGATCGCGAAGCCGGGCTTCTTGATCATGTGCCGGAAGGCGTAGCGAAGGTCGGACAGGAACGCAGCGATCATTCGGCCGGGGCTCGCTTTCGGCGATGAGACTCGGGTGAGGGCTATCCCTAGAGTAGACACAAAGTCCGGGCAGAGGGTTGAAGGAAGCAATGTTCCCCGATTGAGCTGGCCTTGTTCTTGCTATATCTTGATATGTCAAGAACAAGGAGGAAGCTTGGCTACAGTGAAGATGAGCTCGGTCGTGGAAGAGGAAGTCTGGAAGGAATTCAAGGCGCTCGCTCGCGAGTCCCACCAGAGCATCTCCGGACTGCTGACCGAAGCCCTGCGCGACTACCTGGCTCGCAAGCGCGTGCGACCTCGCGTGATGTCGGAGCTGGAGGCGTCCATGCGCGCGAACCGGCGGCTGGGAGAGCTCCTTGCCGAATGAGGCGGTGCAGTTTCTCACGGCCGATGAGGTTCTGGCCATTCATGAACGGCTGATCGCGGTTTTCGGAGGGAAGACCGGCCTGCGGGATCGGGGCCTCCTAGAGAGCGCCCTCCACCGGCCGCAGACCGGCTACTATCCGGACCTCGCCGAAATGGCGGCAGCGTTGTTCGAGTCTCTCATCATCAACCATCCGTTCATGGACGGGGAAAAGCGGGTCGCGTTCTTCGCGGCTGACGTGTTCCTGCGTCTGAATGGATGGAAGCTGGAAGTCGACGACGAGGAAGCCCACACCTTCCTCACCGAGCGGCTCGAAACCGGGACCTGCGACTTCGGGTATCTACTCCCCTGGATCCGCCGGCACCTGACGCGATACGAGTTCCTCTGAGTTCAGCTTTCCAGCCCCTGCTACCTGATCTGGATGTTGCCTGCCACCAGCTCTCGCGGCTCGGGATCCTCAGGCCGCGGGCCGTCGCAGAACAGCATGGCTTCCTCTTCGAAGGGCCCGAACCAGCGGTGGAAGATCCGGTCGGGCTGCGCGGCGCTGCCCTGGCCGTTGTCCTCCACGTAGAGCCCCATCCACTTGCCGACGTTGTTCGGGTTCATCGCCTGGGAGGCCTGCCCGACCATGCGGACTTCGTTCCCGTTGAAAGTCAGACAGCTGACCTTCACGAAGATCCTGCCGCCCCACTCCCGGGTTCGGACCTGCCAGTGGAAGTTGCCCTTGACCGAGCCGTCGGGCATCTGGCGAGCGTTGAGCGCGATGATCATCCAGCCCGCGTTCCCTCCGCGCTCGTACCAGCTCGTTCCCTGTCCGGTCACTGAGTGGGTTGCCGGTTGCGCCGCGGCCTGCATCCCGTCGGCGCCGATGTCCGGCCTTGCGTCCGGAGCCACCGGCATCTCTCCGTCGCACGAGCTGATTGACAGGACCAGGAACGCTCCGACCACCGCGCAAGCAAATACGAGAATACGTCGCATGGGGGTACCTCCCGGATGCGGGTACACACCCGGAAGGGGATCGGGTGCACGTCAGCGCGAAACCGAGTGCGAGAGGGACACTCAATATATAGTCTGCGGCGACCGGTGGGGATGTGGCGCATGTACCACATTGGCAGTTCACATCGTTAAGTATTGACTAAACGAACTGAACAGGTAGCGTAGAAGGTGGAGGCGATGCCATGCCGAACCCCGAGACCCGACAGTTCATCGAGCGCATGGGCCTGGCCATGGATCGGCTGGGCCTCAACCGCACCTTCGGCCGAGTTTTCGGCCTCCTGATGGTCGCCGACGAGCCGATGTCGCTGGACGAGATGGTCGAGCGGCTTCAGGTCAGCAAGGCATCAGTGAGCACCAACGCACGCTCGTGCGAGGAGCTCGGCCTCGCGCGACGGGTCGGGGTACGGGGCGATCGCCGGGACTACTACGAGATCGCGCCACGCGCCTTCGAGCACGTGACCGCCAAGCGGCTCGTGGCGATCCACGCCATGGCCGGACTCGCCGCCGAAGGGCTGGAGGCGGTGGGCGA
>JAMJQR010000044.1 GCA_023554335.1 Candidatus Benthicola marisminoris | reverse complement strand
CCCGGCACTGGGGGGCGAGGCAGGGTACAGCACGCTGGAGAGGCTCTGGTATCGGCCGGCGCTGGACGTGAACGGCATGATCTCGGGGTTCACGGGAGACGGGGCGAAGACGGTGCTGCCAGCCAAGGCTAGCGCCAAGGTTTCCATGCGACTCGTGGCCGACCAGGACCCGGACGAGATCGCGGAGCTGTTCACGCAGTACGTGATGTCGATCGCGCCGGAGGGCGTCACGGTGCGTGTGGTCCCGTCACACGGCGGCTGGCCCTGGGCCGGGGATCCGGACAGCCCTCTCTTCGAAGCGGCCGCGCAGGCGCTGGAAGACTCGTTCGGTCGCCGGCCCGTCTACATCGGCGAGGGCGGCTCGATCCCCATCATTCCGCTCTTCGAGGAAGTGCTGAAGGGGCCGGTTCTCCTCCTCGGTTTCGCGCCTCCGGGCGGAAACGCGCATGCGCCCAACGAGTGGATGGACGTGGAGACGTATCACAAGGGAATCGAGACGATCGCCAGGCTGTACGACGAGGTGGCGGCGCGCGGCGTCTGATCCGGTTCGAGGCGATCGTGAGCGGAGGGCCGGCTCTCCCCGGGGGCCGGCCTTCTCCTATTCCAGTCCTTCCTCCTCCCGCACGGCCTCCATTTGCCTCCGTCTTTCCTCTTCGGCCTCCTCCAGACGCTGGATTGCCAGCTCCCAGTCGCTGGCGAGCCGATCGCGCCGCGCCGTCCGCACCGCGCGTGCTTCTTCGATGCCCTCCCGCAGCGCATCGATTCGCATGTCGTAAGCCCGTGGCGCGTGAACCGCATTCGGTGACCGCCACCAGCCGGTGACCGTGCCGTCGTAGGCGGACGTCGGAATGAAGAACTCAGGGGTCGTCCGCACCCCGAGATAGACCTGGGCGCCATCGATGGTGTCCGCATCGCCCGAGATGTCGTATGCCTCGTAGTACAGCCCGCCCTCCGGTCTCGGAACCGCGACCCAGAGGATCTCCTGCTGCAGGTCCGCCAGTATTCCGGACCGAAGCGTATCCGCCTCCGGTAGCACCAGCTTCCGTGAGGAGCCCGATCCCGCGACTTCAAAAACGGTGTCGCTGATGGCGGCAGCGAAGATCCAGAGTCCGCCCGTGGCCGGCGTGGAGACGAGCTGGGTCCGCACGGCCGGCGCGTCGCGCAGTGACTCCGGCCCCGCGTCAGGGGACAGGAGGGTGTCGGGGCTGGCGCCGCGGAAGTCCGTCTGGATCACAGACAACGTGGGAATGGAGTCCGTTCCGAACGTCCGCACCCCGTAGGTCAGCCGGAGCGGCCGATGTGAGATCTCCAGAATCGACGGCCGCAGGCCCGGGTCGAATCCCCTCAGATGCTGACCCCCGGGCGAATACAGGTCCACCATGCCCGTGGAGTCGTCGTACACGAAGATCCCCTCCACCTCGCCTACAGCGAGACGGGCCGGCTTGACGATCTGAGCCGGGGGACTGTCCTGGAGGCCGATCACGCCCGACGTCCCTTCCGAAGCTTCGTACCGGATTACGGTTCCCGAAATCCCATCGACCCCCCACGCGACGTCCCGGCCAGCGGACTTCAGGTCGAGGGGCGTATACACGCGCACGCCTACCGTGTCGGCGTACGCCCAGATCTCTACGGCCTCGTCGCCGTCCACGACCGGTCCGCTGTCCGTTTCTGCGGTGCATGCGGTGGCCAGCAGGACGGCCGTCGCCATCAGCGCCCGGAGGCCGTGTGGGAAGTTCTGCTTTGACATGGGTTCTGACTCTGCTGATTCGGTTGCCTGACACCGACCGGGACGCCCGCCGAGACGTTCCCGGACCGGCCCCATCGCGCACCGATGATACTACGTTCGCCCTTCAGAGCAAGAACATGAATCCGTTCCGTGACCGGTGATGATAAACTGTTGATGGCAGTGTGAAGACTTGAAATCCGCCATGGTGCCCGATCGGGGCACCGCAGGTGAAGCCTGGCAAAGGGCATAATACGATGTTCGTGATACAGAGCCTGGGCGGCGTGCGAATCCAGGACAGTTCCGGCGTGACCGTCCGGCTCAGGTCCAGGAAGCACGTAGCTCTCTTCCTCTACCTGGCAGCAGCCGGCCGGCGCGTATGCACCCGAGACTCGCTTGCCCGTCTCCTGTGGAATACCCCTCTTGAACGCGCCCGTCACTCCCTGAGCCAGGCCCTGTACGACCTGCGCCGCAACTTACCTGGCACGGTCGGCTCGGCCACCGGGGACGCTGTGTCGCTGGACCCTGCGACGTTCCAGCTGGACGCGCTGGAGTTCGAGCGGGCCCTCAAGAAGGGCGACCTGTCTCTGGCCGTAGACCTCTACCGGGGTCCCTTTGCCGACAACCTGTCACAGACCGGCACGGAGGATTTCCAGCGGTGGCTGGAGCAGGAGAGGCTGCGACTTTTGCGCCTCGGGGAGATGGCCCTGCGCCGATACGTGCGTCAACGCGACGAAGCCGGACAATGGGGTGAGATGTGCGTGGCCGCACTTCGACTCGTGAAGTTGTCGCCTCTGGACGAAGAGGCGCATCGCACCCTCATGCGAGGACTCTGGCTTCATGGGGACGCGCCATCCGCGATTCGTCACTACGAGGAAGCCGTGCTCCCGATGCAGTCAGAGCTACCCGGCGGAATCTCGCAGGAGACGCTTCTACTGGTCGATCGAATCCGTTCCACCCCAGCACCCGAGCCATGGGTAGACAATCTCGGCGAGCTACAGACCCCCTTCTTGGGCCGCGAGGAGGAGATGGAGATTCTGCGGGCCGCGGTTCGGCGCATCGCCGAAGCTCCCGAAACGGCATTGCTGGTGTCGGGTGAGGCCGGGATTGGAAAGAGCCGGCTTGTTAGCGAATTCACGCGGTCCATGGGTCTCAATGGCATCCGGCAGCTCGAGAGCCGGTGCTTCCCGGCCGAGGCTGATGTGCCCTATGGCCCTGTGATCGACGGGCTTCGGCCGATTGCTGCCGAACTGGCCAGCGAGCGCGCTGCCGATCTGGAATCACTCACCCGCGTGGGCCACCTCCTGCCGGAACTGGAACACTTCGTGAGAGACGGGGAGCAGCGAATCGACCCTGCGGCGTGGCGAAGACGGCTCTACGAGGAAGTCACGAGCCTGGTGCGACTGTCGCTGGATACGGCGCCGGTCGTCTGGGTCATTGAGGACGTGCAATGGATGGACGCGACGTCGAGGTCGCTCCTGCACTACATGACCCGCCGCCTCGAAGGCTACCCGTTCCTCCTGATCGCGACGCTGCGCGTGCCCCGAGGATCGGACCTTCCGAGCACACTTCCGCTCAGTTCTCCCGGCAGCTCAGATCTCACCCGCGAGGTGCGATTACAACCCCTCACCGTTGAAGAGATAGGGGAGATCCTGTCTCGCGCGTCACCGGAGTCGGGGTACGAAGGAGCCGTCCACCTGGCTCAACGCCTTGCCGGCGGCAACCCCTTCTTTGCCCTGGAGGTCTTCCGGGCAGCGGTTGGTTCGACCGAATGGGCCGTAGAGGCTTCCAGGTGGGATCCACTGACGGACGTCAGGCTCAGCAAGGTGCTGGCTGTGCGACTGAAGGGTCTTTCGCAGCAGAGCCGCCGGGTGCTCCAGGCCACGGCGGTCCTCGAGCGTCAGGCCACACCCGGATCCGTTTCGTCCGTCGCCGGGCTCACGCTTCCCGAAGCAGCGGAGGCGAGCATTGAGCTGTACGGAAGAGGTCTACTTCAGGACAACGACGCTCAGCTCGGCTTCGTCAACGATATCGTCCGGGAGTACGTATACGCAGACATGACGGCCCTCTCGCGGACGGCTCTGCACCTCACGGCAGCGGAGTTTCTCGAGCAGTCGTCCGAGACGAACGAAGCGACACTGGCCAGACACTTCCACCTCGGAGAAGATCGACCTCGGACCTACCTGCACGCGGTACAGGCCGCGCGTGATGCAAAAGCCTCGGCCGGTCAGATGGAGGCTGCCGCAATGGCTGATCTCGCGGTCAAGAACAGCAACGGGAAAGCACAGCGGCTAACTGCCCTCCACCTCCTCGCTGAAGCAGAGCTCGAGTCCGCCCAGCTACCGCAGGCGAAGGACCACCTGAACGAGATTCTCCGCCTCGACGACGACATGGCGCCGGAGCAGCGCGTGGAGGTGAAGTTGATGCTGGTCGAGGCATTGGCTGAGGCAGCGGATTGGTCTCAGGCGCGGGCTGCAATCGAATCTGTAAACAGACTACTCGATTCGGTTGAGGATCCAAGTGCTGCGGTCAGGGCCAGAGCCGAGACCCTCTACTGGACGCTCAAGGTGACCACGAGGCAAAATGACGCGAAAGGCGCCTCGGAGGCTGCCCGTAGGGCTCAGCGACTCTCAAACAGGGCCTTAGAGGACTCAGCCATCGACACCAATGCTAGAGTCAATGCGGTTCTTAGCTATGCCTCCTACGCAGCGTTCTACGAGTCTTCTGAGCGGGCCATGTCATTGTTGGACGACGTTAGGGACCTAGTGGAACTGGCGGATCCGGAGATTGCTGAGCGCGCGCGTTTGGTGCGCGGAACAGTCGCGATTCGAATGGCTCGTTGGGATGAGGGCGAGTATGAGTTCTCTGAAGCTCTTAGGCATGCGAGCAAGCGTAACGACCTGGTCCAGCAGGCCGGCTTGTGGAACAACCTTGCTTGTTCGGCTCTTGAACAAGGCGACTGGAGCCGATTCAGCGAATGGGCAGGAAAAGTGGAGGACGTGCGAGTGTGCGACACTCTGGACACACTGTTGCTGCTCACGCTGAACCGGGCCAATGCGCTCTTCTATCAAGGCCGAGCACAAGCCGCAGTGTCCCTCTACGGTAGGGCCCTCGAAACCGTGGACGCTACTGGATCAGCTGAGTTCCGGCCTGAAATTCTGTCCTGTCAGGGACTTATCGCCCTGCAACTAGGCGATACGACCGAGGTCGGAAGGGTGTGGAGGGATATACTGGGTACCACTCCGAGTCAGTTGCTGGGAACACAAGAACTGTTCAAGTACGAGTGGTTTCGGGCGTTCATGGGCAAGAACCTCGGGTTGGATGGGACACCCGAGAGGTTGTTGGCCGCTGCGCGCGAGCAGTCAAAGCTTGATGTGCTCAGCCACTACAAGCTCATGTGGCTCGGATCTGTCCTGTTTGGCGACACGTTTGCGACTCTGGCGGGCAGGCAGGCGCGGGATTCGCGACGAGATTTGTTTGATAACAGGTTGGGGTGGTTCGCTGGGTTCGCCCAAAGGTGGGCACGAGCAGCAGCCGCCAAGTCGGGAAGTGCTATTTAGCTTCCATGCCCAAAGTCGGGTTCACGCCCGCAATTAGCGCACCGGCAGTAGTCGTGGACACTTCAGGCCTGTCCAGCGTCTCCAGGATGTCAGTCTTGACCAGCACATCCACGATTGCTGAATCGAACTGCGTGCCTCGGTGTTTCTTCAATTCCTCTCTTACCACTGAGACAGGAAGAGCGTCTCGATAGGGACGCGCCGTGGTCATGGCATCGATCGTGTCACAAACCATGATGATCCTGGCACCGAGAGGGATGTTTTCGCCGGCGAGTCCCGTTGGGTAGCCGTCACCATCCCATCGTTCGTGATGGTGACGAACGGCTGCGAGGACATCAGGATGGATGCTGCGGATCGACTTGATGATGTCCACGCCTCGATCCGGGTGCGCCCGTATCAGTTCCCTCTGCTCGGGTGTGAGAGGGCCCTTCTGCCGGAGAATCTCACCGTAGATCGAGTCGATCTTCCCGATATCGTGCAGCAGCGCGGCAGTCTCAATCCGCTTGAGTTGCTTCGGGGAAGCACCGACGGCCCGCGCGATCTTCTTAGCCGCCTCGGAGACGCGAATAGAATGGCCGGAGGTGTACGGATCCTGTGCCTCGATGGTCTTCACCATCAAGCGCAGCAGGTCCGTATTCAGCTGCTGCAACTCGAAGTTGATTCCGTAGCTGTAGCGCAGGCCGATCAGCGGAATCATCGCCAAGAAAACGGCCAGAACACCGTACTGCGTGTAGAGGAAGGCCACCAAGAAAGCCAACGGGCTCATGGCGATATCGAAGATGATCAGGCCGCCAGTGATTCGGCGCCATGCCTCGAAGAAGGGCCTTCGTTCAGACACGGAGACGATGAAGGCCACCGTTCCGGTGTTCACTGCGAAGTAAGCGAGCACAGCCACCAGGAAAGGCGCGAGCGAGTCCTGGAAACGGAATGTGGTCAGGCTCTCGGTTCCTCCCGACCAGCGGAACATCAGTCCCGCGGCCCCAACGGCCAGCACGAGCTGCGACACGTTGAAGAGCTTCTTCAGCACCGACTTCTCTCGGTATAGGAAGAAGCCCGAGAAAAGCTCGGAGATCATCGTGACGGCCACGGCTCCAGTGGGCCCGAGAAGAAGGATTGCACCCAATTCGGGCACGAAATCCATGGAGGTGGTGGAGCCGGCCTCCGTGAACCGGAGGTACAACATCATGGCGAGGGTGCTGAGAGCGAGCAGGGTGCCGAAGGCGAGGAGGGACTGCGCGTCTAGAGTCGGGGGATGCCTAACAAAGAGGGTGACGACGAGGGCGACGGCTGCGACAGTTGTCGCGTAGATCGTGCGCTTGACTCTAGGGTCCATACCCTCGTGGCCGCAGTTGGAGTTGCCCCCAGACCTCTACCGATTACCACCTAACTGTTCCGCCTTTAACTAAGCTAAAGAACAATTGGAACAAATACATAGAGCCAACCTCCTTTCGTATGAAAGTCATACCCAATCGCTAACGGGTATGCTTCATCTCCGCTCGGAGGTGTCGCTCCGCTCGTCTTTAGGCGGCTCGGTAAGGTCGGGGGCGTCTCCACGTTCGGTGGACCCCTCGGGGTCCGGTCAATGCTGCAAATCTGCGTCTATATTTGGGGTGCAGACCACTGCCAAATAGAGGGGATAGGGGGACTTGGCGCAACTGCGGAGGATCGACTAGCGGTTGCCGACCCAGCGATTGATGGCCTGAAGACAGGCCAGGACCGCCGCTTCCTCGACGGAATCCCGCACCCGCACCACGCCCGCCAGATCAGAGGCCTCCCGGCGAACGGAGCCGCTGACCGCGGCGAGCACGAAGCTCTGCCCGAAAGCGCCGACCGAGTCGATTCCCTGCAAGGCAAGGCGAACCGTGTCCCCGGTCGCCTGCTGCGCGGCTTCGAGCGCCGCGGTGGCCGCGACCTCCATGCGGGCCTTCTCGAAGTCCGGCCCCTCGGCCTCACCCGTGAAGACGGAATCCTCGTGGGAGAGATCCACCTGGCAGGTCACCTTCTGACCCGCAGCCCGTTCGATGCGGACGTTCCCGAGCACCAGGCGGCGATCGGAAGAGGTTGCCGCGGCCGGTGCAGCGTGACTCTCGGCGGACGCCGTGTCGGGGGCGGCCGGCGCGATCTCGGGGGCTCGCACGCGGGCGATGGAGATCTTGCGGTGGTCGATCTGAAGACCGAATTCGGCCAGCAGCGCCGACTCGATGTTGCGCACGATCTGTTTGGGTCCCAGTGAGGAACTGGACAGGACGTGAATCTCCTCGATTCCCCCGTGTCCGTCGGGCACGATCTTAAGCGAGCCCACTCCGTCGAGGCCCAGCAGGAGCTTTTCGATCCTGCGGAGTCCCCACGGATCGAGGCCCATCAAGTCCCGAGCTTCTCGTTCCTCAGGCGTCATCTGACGAGCTTGCCTCCGATGGTCGGGTGGATCGTGTTCCCTCCCTGGGCCTTCGCGACGTACAGGGCCGCGTCCGCTTCCGCCATCAGATCCTCGGCGGACACCTGGGCCTGCGTCACTCCCGAATGATACGCCACGCCTACGCTTAGCGTAACCCCCGCATAACCCTCGTTCGTGGCGATTCTCATGTCGGATACCCGCTCCCGGATCTGCTCGGCCACCGCCTCCGCGCCGTCCCGGTCCGGGTTGACCAGGATGACCACGAACTCGTCTCCTCCGTACCTGGCCACGATGTCGGTGCTACGCGTGGCGTCCGAGAGGATCCGGGCCACGTTGCGAAGAACGAGATTTCCGGCCGCGTGTCCGTGCACGTCGTTCACGGGTTTGAACTTGTCGAGGTCGACGAACAGGACGGCAACGGAAGTCCCGGTACGGCTTGCTCGCGAAAGCTCCTCCTCGAGCCTCTCACTGAGCACCCGGAAGGAGTACACGCCGGTCAGGGCATCGTGCATGGCGTCACGCGACGCCTGCTCGTATTGCCTGGACAGGTAGATGGGGCACAGCGACAGGGTGGATCGGCCCCGCGCCACGGCCTGCGCGAACTCGATACAGGTGGAGTGGCCACAGGCTCCGCTGTTCCAGTACCGGCCATCCGGCGTCGTGCCGATCTTCTCCAGCACTTCCTCCACCAGGGCGGCGTCGGGCGCGTCCAGGCCGCTGGGTTTGGGCTCGAAAAAGGTCCTCAGATCCAGACGGCTCTCGGGGTCTACGACGGGGACCTCGGATCGCGGCGGTTCCGACAGCTCTGCGATCTCCTTGCGCCAGTAAAGGTCGTCACCCGGCCCGAACGCCGGATGCCCCAGGTTGCCATCGAAAGGCAGGATGTCCACGAAACCGAGCGGACTTCCCTCCTCGATGAGCGCCCTGGCAAGCGCCGGGAGGGCTTTCAGATCTCGCTCCTTGCGGAAGCTCCGGGACGTCTGCCGCTGCTCCTCGAGGAGCTGCCGGGGCAGGCCGCCGGAAAGCGAGAGGTGCCGGCGCCGATCCGGAATGAGCCGGAACAGCGCCTGCGGCTGATCGAGAGGACGGGCGCCGCGGTTGGTGAGCAGGCTTTCCAGCTCCTCGAAGGAGATGCAGATATCCAGCTCGCTGCCCGTGCCGTTGGCGCCGGGGGCTCCAAAGCCGGCGTACACGAGATCGACCGAATCTCCTTCGACGCTCCGGATGTGCCTGGCGAGCGCGACCGCGGGAGTGACAACCGGAGCCAGGAAGGGAAGAAGCTCGGGAGCTTTGGTGCGGCAGTAGTTCACCACGACGGGGCTCGTGGACCGGAGCCAGCTCTTTCGGTCTCCCGCGTCCCACAGTCGCAGGTACTCCGCGGCGACGAGCTCGTCCCCGATCGCCTCGAAATACACCGTCTGAAACCCGGCCTTGAAGCAGGCGTTGAGAATCTGCTCCGGCGTGGCAGGGAAAAAGTAGACGCTGATTTCGTTGGGCAGCACCAATAGAGCCCGGCCAGCGTCGAGCGACTCGACGCACGGCTCGATGTCACCGACCACGTCGATGGAGTCGTGATAGCAGGCTGGCACGCACAGGCCGCACTCGATGCACGTACCGGGGTCGATGCGCACCTCGGTCCCGGTCACGGCGATTGCCTCGACCGGGCATACGCGCACGCACGCCATACACGACGTGCACTTCTCGTTGATCGAGAACCTGAGACTCACGTCACTCCTGGGCGTTCGGTGATCCGATGGCGACCACCATCAGATGCCTGTACTCCTTCGCCTCGCAATGGGTTGCACGGTTACAAGAAGCGTACCCCCAGATTGGGTGCCGACCGTGGCAGAAGGCCCGATAGGGACCCATTGCGTAATTCCCGTAACTAAATATACAACAAATACCTACCGAAGAGCGCCGCAATATGCGGGGCCTCGGACGCGCACTCCGCTGCATTGGCGTACTAGCCTCTCTGTGGCGCCGAGGCAACGCGTCTGACGGGTGACCGCGCCACAGGTTGGCAGAACCGCGGACGCATCGGTAGCTTGTCGAACGGCCGTCCGGCCGTCCGAAACACACCTGTAACGGCGAAGGCGATTCATGGCCACGAAGGAGCGGAGCCTGCTCAAGAAGCTCCTGTATCGCTTCGATGGAGCGGCGGATAGCAAGAAGGTGAAATTCACCAGTGCCGCGGGGCAGGAATGGCAGGCCGAGCTATGTCTGCACTCGGGTACGAACCCGCAATCTCCCCGGTTGATGGTGATGTTTCGCAATCGCAGCCGCCCGCACGACCGGCATCGCTACACCCTGGTCCCTCCGGGTACATCCAAGGTCCCAGCCGAGGCCGCCAAAGAGCTCAGCGAAGACGCCCTGCGCCAGCTTCTGGCATCCTCCGTAGAAGTGTGAGGCCAGCATGTCACGCATGATCACCGACGACAACTTCCTGGAGTGGGAAGTCTACGTGTCCGGGGGACAGCCCGACTCTGTCGAGGCCGCCCGGATCTTCTTCTACTGCGTGGACGCTCCCATGAATCCAGCCCGTTTCGTCCGCCACGAGAGCGGGAACGTAGCGCTGGCCGAGGCGGCCGTGCTCGAGATGTCGGACGAAGACCTCCGGTCCCTGCTGGCCGAAGCGATCGTAAACGAGTAGGACGCCATGCCGCGAGAGGGCAGGGAAGGCTCGATCGAGGTCATCACCGGCGTGATGTTCTCGGGTAAGTCGGAGGAGCTGTTGAGGCGCGTACGGCGGGCCATGATCGCGCGCCGCTCGGTCCAGGTCTTCAAGTCCCAACTCGACGACCGCTACGGCGGGATCCAACGGATCAGCTCGCACGACGGTCGGGAAATCGAGGCCCGCCCCGTGTCGAACTCGCGAGACGTAGCCGAGTTCGTCGAGCCCGATACCGAGGTGGTCGCCGTGGACGAGGTGCAGTTCATGGACCCCGGCATCGTGGCGGTAGCCAACGAGCTGGCCGACCAGGGGGTGCGGGTGATCGTGTCCGGCACCGACATGGACTTCCGGGGCCTGACGTTCGGCCCGATCGGGAACCTCCTGGCCGTGGCCGAGAAAATCGACAAGCTGCACGCCATCTGCGTGGTTTGCGGAGACCTGGCGACCCGAAATCAGCGCCTGATCGACGGTCGTCCCGCCCCGGCAGAGGGCCCGACCATCCAGGTCGGGGGCCTCGAGAGCTACGAGGCGCGTTGCCGGGCGCACCACCTCGTCCCGTCCGATCTCGACGACCAGATGCCGCTCATCACTGAGAGCGAGGGGCAGGCTTCCTAGGCGGGAAAGGCGTGCAGCGCCGTAGCCTTGACCTGCACCCAGATCATGGACCCTGTCTCGAGGTTCAGTTCATCGCCCGCCGCCCGGGTGATGACCGCCACCCACCGCCCCGATCCCTCGAGACGCACGCGTAGCAGGCTCCCTGACGGCCGCACCTCCACGACTCTGGCTTCGAAGCGGTTGCGCGGGCTCGCGTGGATCTCCGTAGCGGAGAGAAACAGGTCTTCCGGGCGGTAGGCGACCTTCACCTCCGTGCCCTCCCCCACCGAACCCACGGCCGCGAACTCGGTCTCCCCCGCCCGCACCACGAGGAGCTCCCCCTGCGCGCTCACCACGGTGCCCCTGAACGACAGCTCGGCTCCGGTGACCGCGGCGATGAACGGATCTGCGGGGTTCTCGAACAGGTCCTCGGGCTTCCCCGCCTGCACGGCCCTGCCATCCCTGAGGACGATCACCCGATCGGCCAGACTGAATGCCTCGGCCCGATCGTGCGTTGCGAGCACGGTGGCGTGACTGCCGTCGCGGGCTACCCGTTCCAGGTCCTCGATGAGCGCGGCCCTGGCCAGCACGTCCAGGTTCGCGGCTGGCTCGTCCAGGAAGAGGACATCCGGCTCGAGCGCCATGGCCCGGGCGATCGATACGCGTTGCGCCTCTCCGCCTGAGAGAGAGCGGGCCTCGCGTTCCAGTAGGTGTCCCACGCCCAGCTGCTCGGCCGCCGCTTGCGCCAGCGCGCGGGTCTCTTCGGCGTCCTCCCGGCGAAGTCGAAGACCGAGCTCGATGTTCTCGCGGACCGAGCCCGCCCACAGATGCGCGCGTTGAAAGACGAACGCGGAGGATTGCCGCAGCAGGTGCTCCGCGGCGCGCCCCGATGCGCCCTGGAAATGGATCGTTCCACGATCGGGGCGCTGCAGCATGGCAAGGACGCGCAGCAGGGTGGACTTGCCCGCACCGTTGGGGCCGAGAATGGAAAGCACTTCGCCGCCGTGCACCTCGATGGAGGTCACGTCGAGAAGAACCTGATCTCGGGCCCGGACGAGGAGCTCCTCGCCCACGAGGATCCGGGGGACGGAAACCTTGCTCACGTTCACGCGAGCACCGGCCTCCGCAGGCCGCGGCCGTGAAACAGCGTGAGAGCCAGGTTGATCAGGAACGCAATGGCCAGCAGCACGATTCCAAGCGCGATCGCGACTCCGAAGTTGCCTTTCCTGGTCTCCAGCACGATGGCCGTCGTCATGACGCGCGTCTCACCCAGGAGATTCCCGCCCACGATCATCACGGCGCCGACTTCGCTGATCACCGCTCCGAAGCCCGCTGCGACCGCGGCCACCAGGGACGCGCGTGCCTCGCGGAGGTGAAGCAAGGTCGCCTGCCACCGATTGGCTCCAAGCCCCCGCGCCTGCTGACGCACGTCAGGGGGCACTCCTTCGAGGGCGGCCAGCGTGACCGCCGCGATGTACGGACCAGCGAGGATCACCTGCGCGAGGATCACGGCCCAGGGCGTGTACAGAAATCCGAGGGGTCCCAGGGGGCCCGAGCGCGAAAGGAGCAGGTAGACGGCCAATCCCACCACGACCGGCGGAAACGCCAAACCCGTATTGACGAGGGCCACCACGGGGGTGCGGAACCGGAAGCGGGAGAGGGCCAGCGCGGCCCCCAGCGGAAGCCCGATGAGGGTCGCGAGAAGCAGGGCCGCGCCGGAGATCGAGAGCGAGCGGAAGACGACCTCCCACACGTATGCGTCGGCGGACGTGAGGAGAGCCCACGCTTCCTTGAACGGATTGATGGTGAGCCGTGACCCGGCAGACCGGGCTTGGCTCTCCGGCTCGAAGGGGACGATTTCGAACAGCGGCCGGCCGAACCGCTCTTCTCCGTATACCCGAATCAGGTCGAGTGCGGTGTCGCCCAGCAGCCAGTCTTTGAGGGCGGCGGCTCCCTCCGGGTTGGCCCCGGCCGTCGTCTCCATCACGGAGTACAGGTTCTCCAGCGCCTTCCCGCCCGTGATCAGCTCGCTCAGCTCCAGCACGTCGGCTAGCACCGTCAGGGTGGAGCGATCCGTCAGCACGTAGGCCTTCCGCTCGGAGGCCAGCGTCAGGGTCGCACCCATGCCCTGGCCCGCCTCCAGGTACCAGTCGCCCGCGGGTTCGGCGCCTGCCGCCTCCCACAGCGCCAGTTCCTTCATGTGCGTCCCGGAGTCGTCTCCGCGGGATACGAATGGAGCCTCCGCGCTCGCGATGCGGCGCAGCGCGGCGAGTCCTGGCTCGGGGTCACCGAGGTCGCGGATCCCGGCCGGGTCCGCCGTCGGGCCGGCGATGACGAAATCATTCCGCATGAACGTGGTGCGGCTGCGTCCGTGACCCGCCCGCATGAACACGAGCTCCGCCGGCGGCGAGTGAACCAGGAGGAGGTCGGCGTCCCCACGGCGGCCGAGCTCCAGCGCCTGTCCCGTGCCCACCGACAGGACGCGGACGTTGAGGTCGGGTCGGCCTGTTTCGAACGCAGCGACCAGCGTATCCAGGAGGCCCGTGTCGTACAGTGAGGTGGTGGAGCCCACGACTACGGTTCTGGAGGCATCGGTACCCCCGCAGCCGGCCAGCAGAAGCGCCACGCCGAGACCCGCGCCCGCGGCCCGGCGACCGAACTTCACCCGGCTGAAGACGTTCCGTATCGTCATTTCACCTGACCGTTTCTCTCACGGGTAGAGGTGTGATATACTTTCAGACTGCACCGCGTGTCGCCCGGCGAGGCGCCGACCGGCTCGCGAGCAATCCCGGCATCCGCATCCATCCCGGAGGAGCAAGCATGGGAATCTACCGCGTCCTGTACTATTCCACCGTCACCGTGGGCAGCGGTGGCCGAATCACGATCCCGCAGGATATGCGCGACGATCTGGATCTGCAGGACGGCGATACGCTTACGGCCCGTATGGAGGGCAGCGAGACCGGGCAGAAGCAGCTCACGATCTGGAAGCAGCGAGAAGGCTGAGCCGCGCGGCGGTCAGCCGGGCGCCTGTCCGAAGTTGATCGCCATCGAGCCGAACACCAGGTCGATGTGTCCGCAGCGCACGAACCCGTGACGCTGCATCAGTTCCGTCACTCCCCTCTGGGCGGGATACCGGCGGAGCGACTCCGGTATGTAGCGGTAGGATTCCACATCCCGGTGCAACACCCAACCCGCGGCCGACGTGGAATAGTCCAGGTACCGCAGATACCAGCGGTCCAGCCATCGCGGCTCCGCACGTCCGAAATCGAGCGAGACCAGCTTGCCGCCGGGCGTCAGGCACCTCAGCACTTCTCCGAGGCACCAGTTCAGGTCGGGGAAATTGCGCAGTCCGTAGCCCACCAGGACCCGGTCCACGCTCCTGTCGGGCAGCGGCAGGTAGGTCGCATCGCACTGAATCCACTGCACTTCCGCCGAATCTGCCCGCGTCTTGCCCCGGGCCAACATCTCCCAGGTCAGGTCGGCGGCGATGACCGCCCGCGCGTCCCCTCGTTTCGCCGCTCGTATTGCGAAATCCCCGGTACCGGCCGCGAGATCGAGCACCACATGGCCCGGCTGGATATCCGCCAGCCCGAGCGCGAGCCTTTTCCAGGCCCGATGCCGGCCCAGCGACATGAGGTCGTTGGTGAGGTCGTATCGCCCGGCAATACGGCCGAAAAGCGAGCGGACGTACCGCCGCTTGGACGTCGGAGCGTCGATCTGAGCCTGGATCCGTGCCGCCATAGGGTCGGGTGCCATGATGCGCACGATCACGGCACGGCCCCTGCGCTGTCAATGACGACTCAAATGGAACTATGGAACAAGGAAACCGTGCACGGAACGCAGTGTAGGAAAGCTCGTCAGACCAACGAGAGGTTCACCTCGGAGGAGCCATGTCTGCCAGGAATCTGTTGAACGCGCGGCGCGGGATCGGCGCCCCACTTCTTTTCCTCCTGCTCGCACTCACGGCGACGGCGTGCAGCAACAAGCACGTCACGCGTGTCGAGCCGGACACGGTCACGGACCTCTCGGGAGCGTGGAACGACACCGATTCTCGGCTGGTGGCCAACGCGCTCATCGAGCAGAGCGTGACCGGCCCGTGGCTGGAGCGCTACTACAAC
Organism: Candidatus Benthicola marisminoris; assembly: GCA_023554335.1. Taxonomy (GTDB): domain Bacteria; phylum Gemmatimonadota; class Gemmatimonadetes; order Palauibacterales; family Palauibacteraceae; genus Benthicola; species Benthicola marisminoris. Next base: position 762 of record JAMJQR010000044.1, on the reverse strand, counting down.
AACAACGGCGGGGAGTCTCCGGCCGTGATCGTGGGAGAGTTCCGGAACCGCACCTCCGAGCACATCGAGACCACGGTCTTCATCCGCGACGTGGAGTTCGCCTACATCAACTCCGGTCTCGTGACGGTCGTGGCCAGCTCCGTAGAGCGTGAAGAGGTGCGCGGCGAAAGGGACGACCAGCAGACCTTCGCGCGAGCCGATACCAGGGCACAGCTCGGCCAGGAGCTCGGTGCCAACTACATCATGCAGGGCGATCTCACGTCGATCCAGGACGAAGAGGAGACGACTCGTCTCGGCGCGACACGCAAGGAAAAGATCGTCTTCTATCAGGTGGACGCGAGGCTGATCGACCTGCAGACGAACGCCGTCGTGTGGGCCGGACAGCACGAGATCAAGAAGTACATCGAGCGGCAGCCGTTCGGGCTCTGATCGCACGATCGGGCTCAAGACCGGGTCTCGCACGGGCGGGACCACCATGCGGGAGAGAACGATGAAACGGACGTTCCTGTTGCTGGCCCTCGCGGCCCTCGCGGCCTGCGTGCCGAAGAAGGTGCACGAGGAGCCCATCATGGAGAACGACCAGCGCGTTGGGGATTCTTCGGCCGCGGTAGCCGAAGCGACGGCGCAGGCTGCCAACGCGAAGGCGAAGGCGGAAGAGCGGGAGGCGCTGACCGCGCAGGCCATGGCGGACTGCGCTCCGGACGTCTGTGAGGCGCTGGTGCGCGGCGAAGTGGCCATCGGCATGAACGAGACGCAGGTCCT
>JAMJQR010000272.1 GCA_023554335.1 Candidatus Benthicola marisminoris | reverse complement strand
CGTCCTGGAACCCATCCTTGATCGTGGCGATCTGGTCCAGGCGAAGCGTGGACCCGTCCCGCGCCCCGCGCACGATGATGCCCGCGAAGTCGTCCCGGTCGTACTTCTGCCCTTTGATCCGAACGAGGATTTCCTCGTCGGCCGTGTCCACCCGGCCGCCGGGGAGGTCCAGGCTGGCCTGCCGAACGGCCATGGCGACCTGGTCGAGGCTGAGACCGTACGAACGGAGCACGTCGTTCGAGACTTCGATGGATATCTCGTAGTCCCGGACGCCGACGACCTGCACGTACGAAATGTCCGGCATCGAGGACAGGTCGTCCTTGATCCGGTTGGCCAGCTCCTTGAGGGTCTTCTCGGGCACATCGCCTGTCACCGCGATCTCGATCACACGATTTCGGCTCGCGACCTCGGTCACCTCCGGCTTCTCGGCGTCCGCCGGGAACGTCGTGATCCGGTCCACTTCGGCCTTGATCTCATCCAGGCGCTTGCCCGTGTTCTCTCCCAGGTTGAGCTCGATGAACACCACTCCGACGCCCTCGGAAGCCGTGGAGTTGATCTGGCTAACGCCTTCGATCGACTCCACCCGCTCCTCGATGCGCTGGATGATCCCCTCCTCGACCTCCTCGGGAGAGGCCCCGAGGTACGCCACCCCCACCTGAACGGCGTCCATGTCGAAGTCGGGAAAGACTTCCTGCACCACCGTGGTTCCGCCCACGAATCCGCCGGCGATAATCAGCACGAGCAGCAGGTTGGCGGCGACCGGGTGGGCCGCCATCCACGCGATGGCCCCCTTCATCGGTCGTCTCCGTTCGCGATCTCCACATCATCTAGTCGGTGACGATGTCCATGGGGCTGATCACGACCCGATCCCCCGGAGACATGTCGGCCGATACGAACACCTCGCCTCCGACTTCCTGCAACATGACGGCCGGGCGGATCACCAGTAGCGTGTCCTGCTCGACCACGTACACGGCGTCTCCATCGCGCAGGGCCGGGCGAGGTAGCACGGCGTAGGCCTCGCGAGCCTCCCCCTGGATGTCCACCGACGCGTACGTACCAAGGAGTAGCGGCGGCCGTCCGGTATCATCCATCACGAACGGATCCGGCACCCGGACCACGACGTCCACGGTCCGTGTCTCCTCGTTAAGCGCACCTTCGGCCCGGTCCAGATAGGCCGGCCATTCGTATTCGCGGCCGCCGAAAGAGGCGCGCACCGTCGCCGGGATGCGCGTGGCCTCGTCGCCGGCGCCCGCTTCCCAGATGCCCTCGACCAGCGCAGCCTCGGCGTCGGTCAGCGGAACCGCGATCTCGACCTCGTCCGTGTCGTACAGCGAGCCCAGGTTCTGCCCCGGGGCCACGTACTGACCCACGTCCACCGACTTGGATCGCACCACGCCATCGAACGGCGCCGCGATGCGGGTGCGGCCGAGGGCCAGCCGGGCGTCCGCGAGCTGCGCCTCGGCGCTCTTGAGACCGGCCTTGGCCGCCTGGAGCTGCGGCTCGCGAAAGATCAGGCTGCTCAGCGAGGCGGAGTCCTGCGCGTCCAGCCCCTCTCGGACTGCCAGGCGCTGGTACTCCTCGCGGGCCAGCTCCTGCTCCTCCTCCCACTGAAGGACTTCGACCTGGCGCTGCGCCACCGCGGCGGATGCCGCGTCCACCCGGTTCACGTAGTCGGCCTGCTCGATGCGGAGCAGCAGGTCGCCCTTCTCGAATCGTCCGCCGGACGCGAAGGCGGGCGATACCCACTCCACTCGGCCCGCCACCTGCGACGAGAGGACGATCTGGCTCTTCGGACGGACGGTCCCGTTGCCCCGAATCGTGAGGTTGCCGGACCGAACGTCTGCCGGGGCGGTCACCACGAGCGGCACACGGCGGGGAGGCTCCTGCGCCGCCGGTCGCGGGCGGAAGACCATCAGCAGCACCAGGCCGAGCACCCCGATCGCGATGATCGTGAGGCCCTTGAAAAATGGACTCATGCGCGCGAACGCGTTCGCGGGCTTGCTGAGAACGCTCATCGTCCCGCCTCCTCGTCGGAGGGGAACATCAGTCGATCCATCATCTCGTATTCCTCTTCGAGCTGTTGCCCGATGTCTGCGTCATCCTGCACCCATGCCCCACCGAGAGCGCGATGCACGGCCAGCCGCGCGTCAGCGAGTGATCGCTCCGCGGCCGCGAGGTTGATCTCGGCGCTGGCCAGATTCTGGCGGGCGTCGAGGTAGGCGATGTAGTTGCCCACTCCGCGTTTGAAAGAGCGGAGCTGGTAGTCTACCGATCCGGCCGCCGAGGTCGTCTGGCGGCGCAACGATTCGTAGCGCTCCGCCTGCTTGTCCAGGTTCACCAGGCTGACCTGCACTTCCTTGAAGGCCGTCAGCACGGTGCGTACGTAGTTGGCGGCTGCCGCCTGGAACTGGGCCTCCGCCACCCCGACGTTGGCGCGCAGGCGGCCGCCCTGGAAGATCGGCTGTAACAGCCCGCCCACCAGGTTGAAGAAGTACTGGTCGATCCTGAACAGGTCCGCGAAGGAACCGGCCTGGAGCCCCACCGTCGCGTCGAGCCGGATCTGCGGGTACAGCTGCGCTTTGCTCGACCCGATCCGGTACCGCGCGGCCTCCATGCGCTGCCAGGCTGACCAAACGTCCGGTCGCTGCTCGAGAAGGGCGGCCGTCAGGTCTGCCGGAACGGGATCGAGGACGACGGCCGGGGCCTGGTCCTCGCCGACCAGCTGGTCGATCGTCCCCGCGTACCTTCCGAGCAGAATGGCGAGCCGGCCCTTCGCATCCTCGTAGGCACTCTCCAGCACCGGAAGCGTGGCCTCCGTGTTCCGGTACAGGGACTGGATGGTGTAGAGCTCGAAGGTGGTGACCAGGCCGCTGTAGTAGCGCTCGTTGGTGAGCTCGGACCGCTCGCGCAGGATGTCCACGCTGAACGTGGTCAGGTCGACCTGGCGCCTGAGCTCCACGATCTCGGCGTACGTGGCGATCGTAGCCGCGATCACGGCCAGGCGGGCGGTCTCGTAGTCGCCCTCGCTGGCCAGGAAGTCGCTGATGGCGGCCTTCGTCTGGTTCCGAAACTTGCCCCAGAAGTCGATCTCGTAGCTGAAGCCCAGGGCGGCCGTCCACGTGTCGTACTGGAATCGGTCCGGGAAGAGGGACGGCTGTCCGGGCGGCTGCTCGCCGCCTCCGCCGATCTGGCCCGCGAATCCGGCGTTCGTGGGAGCGTCCTGGTACGTCCCGTCCGCGGACAGGCCGATCTGCGGATAGAGGTCCGCGCGCGCGATTCGGTATCGCTGCCGCACTTCCTCCACCCGGGCCACGGCTTCCCTGAGATCCAGGTTGGCGGCCAGAGCCGTGTCGACGAGGGCTTCTAGGACGGGGTCCTCGTACACCGTCCACCAGCGCTCGGCCTCGCGGGCATCGCGAACCGAATCGGCCGCCGCCGCGCTGTCCATCGGGGCCGCCGCGTACTCGGCCGGGAGGTGCAGCACGGTCGTGGGCTCGCGGGACTCGGGGGCGAAGGAGCAGCCGGCAGCCAGGATCGCGAGAGCGGCGGAC
>JAMJQR010000043.1 GCA_023554335.1 Candidatus Benthicola marisminoris | reverse complement strand
GGCGGCGGAAGATTCGAGTCGGCGGCGGAGCTCGCGGAGGCCGTCCTGAGTCACTGGCCCGGGGGCCCCGGACCGGAGTCCGGCGTTGCTCGACCCCTGGTCGTCTGTACGGGCGGGGAGCCGCTTCTCCAGCTCGACGCCGCCGCGGTGGCGGCTTTCCGCGAACGGGAATGCGAGATCGCGGTGGAGACCAACGGTACCCTGGAGGCGCCCGCCGACCTGGACTGGATCTGCGTGAGCCCCAAAGCCGGCGCCCCGCTGGTTCTGACGTCGGGGGATGAGATCAAGCTCGTGTACCCGCAGGACGGAGCGCCGCCGGAACAGTACGAGCACCTGGAGTTCGACCACTTCTTTCTCCAGCCGATGGACGGGCCCGAGAGGGCGCGAAACACGAAGAGAGCCGTAGAGTACTGCCTCGCGCATCCTCGCTGGCGGCTCAGCCTCCAGACGCACAAGTACCTGGGCATAGACTGAGACTGGATCGAATGGAGATCTGGAAAGAATTCAGCTTCGATTCCGCGCATCTTCTGCCGAACGTCCCGGAGGGGCACAAGTGTCGGCGGCTGCACGGACACACGTACACCGTACGGATCTACGTTGCGGGAGAGCCCGATCCCGAGGTGGGCTGGATCATCGACTTCGGAGACATCCGCCAGGCGTTCCAGCCCATCCTGGATGCCCTCGACCACCGGTATCTCAACGAAATCGAGGGGCTCGAGAACCCGACGGCCGAAGTTCTCGCGCAGTGGATCTGGAAGCGATTGGCCCCACGCCTTCACGGACTGTCCAGGATCGAGATACAGGAGACCTGTACGTCCGGCTGTACCTACTCGGGCGACTGACGCCCGCGCCAGGCCCGTTCGATGGCCTCCGCCAGCGGCTCGGCTCCGAAACGCACGGGGTCCGTAGAGGGCAGACCCGTCGCGACGCCGGCTTCCTCGACGACCCGCCGGGCTTCGTCTTCGGAGAGATCGTACGTGTTGGCGGACAGGGCGATGACCCCGGAATCGAGCTGCGGCGCCACCCACCGCATGGCTTCCTCGTAGGCTTCAATCGCCGCGGCGGGCGAAGGCAGGTCCATCCATTCATAGCCCCCACCGTAGACCTTGGTCCGGCCCGGCATCCAGCACAGGATCATCGCGTGCGGCATCGATCCGTGCAGGAGGCCGAGCGTGACCGCCGAGTAGCCAGGGTGGAACAGTGACCCCTGCCCTTCGACCAGCACGACATCGGCACCCTCCGCTGCCTCGAGCGTAATCCGCTCCGCTGCCCCGGAAACGAAGTCGGAGACCACGGCGTCCACCGGAATCCCCGCTCCATCGATCACGATACCGCTCTGGCCGGTTCCTGCGAAGCGGGCGTCCACGCCCCGCTCCTGCAGCGCGCGCCGGATCTCCAGGCTGGCCGTCATCTTACCGACGTTGCAGTCGGTCCCTACGGTCAATACGCGAAATGCGTCCGTCCCGAGAGCGAGTCCGGTTCCCACGGGAAGATCGGCGGGAGGGTCGCGCAGATCCACCAGGCGAACGCCTTGCTGCCGCGCCCGGGCGACCAGGTCCGGATCATCGGCCAGACGCTCGTGCAGGCCGCTCCACACGTCAAGTCCCGCTCCCACGGCCTCGAGGAGCACGGGGCGGTGTTCGGTCGGGATCGTGCCTCCGCGGTTTGCCACACCCACGAGGAGGGCCTGAGGGGTTTCTCCGTCGACCGCGAGGGCCTCGGCAAGTGACGAGACGACGGGAATGCCGCCTCCTGTGCCGAGGACATCATGCGTGGTGAGCCCAGCGTGCAGAGAGTCGATGACCGCGGCCACACGGTCGGGTAGATACCGAATAGTACTGGCTGCGGTCTTGCTCGTCTCGAGCCCCAGTTTCCCCTCTGCCAGGATGACGAAGATCGGTCGGTTCACGTGTCGAGCACCTCGAGCATGCCGGGCACGGATCGCTCGGCCTCGGGGCTCAGCGAGAGTCCGACGCCTTCCGGCACCGTGATCACGATGGGCTCGTCGCTCAGAATCGGGTGATAGCCGCCTCCCTCGAGGACCCGCTCCACGTACAACCGCTTCACCAGAACGCGGCCCACCGCCAGGATCGGAACGGCCACGATCATCCCGATCGGACCGAGCAGCTTGAGCGCGATCAGCACGGACAGCAGAGTCCACACCGGGGGAAGCCGGACCTGTTTCTCGAAGACCTTCGGCGCCACCACGTTGGCCTCCACCACGTGCACGACCACGCCGAGCAATAGCACGGCCAGGGCATACAGCCCGCCTCCGGCCGGGAGGACGTACAGAGCCGGGAGGATCGTCGAGAACAGGCCTCCGAAGAACGGGACGAGTACGGCCAGACCGGTGAACACGCCGAACGCCAGCGCGTACGGTACGCGAAGAAGCTCGAGGCCGATCCACGTGAACACGCCCAGCACCGCCATCGCCATGAGCTGACCCCCGAGCCAGGCGCGGAGAGTGGCCGCGAGCTCCACGAGGATGTCGGACGCCAGCACCCGATTGCGCGGCGGCACCAGCTGCAGCAGCTCCGAGCGATACAGCGCCGGCTTCGCCGTGAGGAAGATGGCCATGGCCAGGACGCTGAAGGCGTGCACCAGGAACCACAGGCCAGTGAACACGTACGGCACCGCGTCGCTGAACCAGCTACCGATCTCTCCGAAGATGGACCCGAAGTAGCTGCCGCCCTCCTCGATCGGGCCCAGCAGGTCGCGCACGACCGGGTAGCTCTCGCCCAGGCGGACGAGGTCGGCCTCCCAGATCATCAGGCGCCGGGGCAGGACCGAGAGGAGCTCTCCCACCTGGGCCGTCAGGGGCGGCACCAGTAGAAAGCCGACGCCCCAGAACGCCACCACGGTGAGGACGACCCCGGACGCGATCCCCAGGGGACGCGGCATGCGCAGTCGTCGCTGGAACCAGTCGGTGAGTGCGCTCAGGTAGACGGCGAGCAGGACGGCGATGAAGAACAGGATGAGCAGCTCGGAGGCCTTCCAGGCGAAGACCAGGAGCAGCACGACGGCCAGGGCACCGAGTACGACACGAAACCAGCCCCGACCACTCGTGTCCGACATGCCGCACACCCCGGTGTACGGGCCGGCGCCGGGAGGCGCCGACCCTTCAGATGGCCCTACTCCTTGGGCGTCTCCGCCTCGTCCGCCTCGGCCGCCTCGACGACCTCTTCGTCCTCGATGATCTCGGCGTCGGCGACTTCAACCTCCTCGCCCGCGCCCAGCGCCCTCGGCTCCTCGGCGGAGCTGGCCGGACCGATCAGGCCCATGTCGCGCTTCAGGGCCAGCAGCTTCTCGTCCACGTTCGTATCGGCGCCGGAACCCTCCAGCATCGCGAACTCGCGCGACAGGTCGTCGCCTTCGAGCTCTTCCGTAACCTCGGCAGCGGCGAGCGCCTTCCGCTCGCTCTCCTCCACCTTCTCCACCATCTGGTCGAACGCCCGGAATGCGCTCTTGTCCTGCATCCCGGCCATGGTCTCGTGGATCCGCTTCTGGGCCTGGGCGCGCTTCTGCTTGGCGATCAGGAGGTTCTTCTTCCGTTTCGCCTCCTCGATCTTCGAGTTGAGCTGTCGGAGAGAGTCCTTGAGCCTCTCGGTCTCGGCCCGGTGCTTCTCCCACTGCTCTTCCATCTCGGCCGCGTTGTTGGCGTGCTCCTGGCCCCGCATGAGGGCCTGCTTGGCCAGGTCGTCACGACCCTCGCGGATGGCCAGGCGAGCTCGGCGCTCCCACTCCTGCGCCTGCTTCCGCTCTTCCTCCATCTGCGCGCGCAGCTTGCGCTCGTCGGCGATGGCGACGGCCACTTCCTGCTTGGCCTGCGCCAGCTGTTTGCGCATGTCCTCGATGACCTGGACCAGCATCTTCTCCGGGTTCTCGGCCCGGGCGATCAGGTCGTTGATGTTCGACCGCACGAGGCGGGAGAGTCTATCGAAGATACCCATGGTTGCTTCAGTCCAGTGCGAGTTGCTGTACGTGCGACGTCACCGCGAGAGAGAGGCTCTCCAGGGACGCGAGAAACTCCGAGTAGTCCAGGTCCTGAAGCTCCAGGGCATCGACCAGGATGACCTCTTCTCCTTCGAGACCGTAGGCCCCGTGTACCAGGTCTGAAGCGTTCAGCTCCAGCAGCGTCTGGTACAGCTTGAGCCGGGCGTGGTCCCCCTCGGGCGACATCCCGATGCTCGCGCGAAGGATCACCAGCGGCGGCGACAGGCTGACTACCACCGCGGGGTGGTCTTCCTCCGCGTCCTTCACCGGGTCCACGAGCCACATCGCGTCCCCGATCTCCCGATGATCCATCTCGGTGCGAATCAGGAAGCTTTCCAGGTCTTCGCGGCTGATCATGTTACCTCTTCCTCACTGTGTGCGGGCGGAATGCTCGCAGGCCGATTCTCGAGCAGGCGCGTGAGGAAATCCTGGTTTTCCTGGATCCCCTCGACCTGCTCGACCAGGTACGTCACCTGCCGTTCGAGCTCTTCGAGCCGGCCCGCCTGTTCCGGCTCCTTGGGCAACGCCTCGCGCGCGGCCTTGGTCTCGATCGCCTTGGCGATCGCCTGCCCGATAGGCACGACCACGAAGAACAGCAGGATGATCAATACGAAGAAGTTCACTTGCTGTTCGCGCTCCCGTTACCGATTTGCAAATCGTTCTACGGAAGTCGGGCGCCGCCGGTTTCGCCGGCGGGCACCGGGATTCCCGAGTCTGACACGTTAACTCTGCGCGAGACCCCGATCAACGAGCGTCAAAGCAGATCGTTCAGGTAGTGACCTGTATGGCTGCCGGGGGTCCCCGCGACGGCCTCCGGAGTTCCAGCGGCAACCAGCCGGCCGCCTCCTGATCCCCCCTCCGGCCCGAGGTCGATGATCCAGTCCGCCGTCTTCACCACATCCATGTGATGCTCGATCACCAGCACCGTGTTCCCGAGGTCGACCAGCCGGTGGAGGACCTCCAGGAGGATACGGACGTCCTCGAAGTGAAGTCCGGTCGTGGGCTCGTCGAGGATGTACAGGGTGCGGCCCGTGCCACGCTTCGAGAGCTCCGAGGCGAGCTTGACGCGCTGCGCTTCCCCGCCGGACAGGGTGGTCGCGGACTGACCGAGGTGAATGTAGCCGAGACCCACGTCGGAGAGCGTGGACAGGTGTCTCTTCACCCTTGGAATCGCGTCGAAGAACTCCAGGGCCTCGTCCACCGTCATGTCCAGTACGTCGGCGATGCTCTTCCCCTTGTACAACACCTCGAGGGTCTCGCGGTTGTACCGCCGGCCCCGGCACACGTCACACGGCACGTACACGTCGGGCAGGAAGTGCATCTCGATCTTCACCAGTCCGTCGCCGCGGCACGCCTCGCACCGCCCGCCCTTCACGTTGAAGCTGAACCGGCCGGGGCCGTAACCGCGGATCCGGGCCTCCGGGAGCTGTGAATACAGCTGCCGGATGGGGGTGAACACCCCGGTGTAGGTGGCCGGGTTGGAGCGCGGCGTGCGGCCGATCGGACTCTGGTCCACGTCGATGACCTTGTCCACCAGTTCCAGGCCCTCGATCGCCTCGTGGCTCCCTGGAACCGTCCGAGCGCGGTGCAGCTCGCGGGCCACGCGGCGGTACAGGACGTCCTCCACCAGCGTGGATTTTCCGCTTCCGGAGACCCCTGTGACCGCGATGAACCGTCCGAGGGGAAACTCCACGTCCAGGCCCTGGAGGTTGTGCTCCGTCGCGCCGCGGATGACCAGCGCCTCGCCATCCCTGCCGCCACGCCGCTCCGGCGGCACGGGAATCTCCCGGTCCCCTCGCAGATAGGCGGCGGTGAGGGACTGTTCGTTCTCAAGGAGCGCATCGAGCGGCCCGGACACCAGGATCTCACCCCCGTGCCGGCCGGCGCCCGGCCCCATGTCCACGACGTGGTCCGCGGCTCGCACGGTATCCTCGTCGTGCTCCACCACCAGGACCGTGTTCCCCAGGTCGCGGAGCTGCAGGAGCGTGTCCAGCAGGCGCCGATTGTCCCGAGGGTGGAGCCCGATGCTCGGTTCGTCGAGCACGTAGAGCACTCCGACCAGCCGGCTTCCGATCTGCGTGGCCAGGCGGATACGCTGCGCCTCGCCGCCGGCCAGC
>JAMJQR010000271.1 GCA_023554335.1 Candidatus Benthicola marisminoris | reverse complement strand
CCGCACTGGAGGTCCCCGGGCAGTGGGCGTGGACGGTCAAGCTCGAGGGGTACGCGGCGGCCCACCCGTCCGGCCTGGAAGAAGTCCCGTGAGCCGCCAGCGCTGGTTCCTGGACTCTCCTTTCCGGCTCGGACTCGTCCTCGCGACACTGCTGATCGCAGGCTTCCTGGTCTGGGAAACCGTCTTCGACCGGTGGCCCGGAATCCTGTATTCAGCGAGGACGGGATTGATCGGACAACCCTCCGGACCGCTGCGCGATTTCCGGATCGCCATCTTGCACTGCCTGCTGGTCGGCTACCTCCCGGCTGCCTTCCTTGCCGTGGTGCGAGGTGGCCGGAAGACGGTGCGCGAGCTGCAGGGGGCGCTCGACTGCACTCCGGAGGAATGCGATGCGCTGGCCGTCTCGCTGCGGCTTCCAGTGAGGGGACTGGTCGGGGCCGTGCTCATCGGACTCGTCCTCGCCCTGGGCACTCCGTACCTGGCGTCACCCGTGCCCGACGACCTGTGGAACCCGGTTACGTGGAGCGCGGAGGTCGTGTGGCACCGGGTGCTGGGCCCGCTGGTCGCCGTGGGATCCGTAGCGCTCGTCTACGCGATTCTCGTGGTGTCGGGCCGCATGTCCCGCCTCGCGGAGGATCTGAAATCGATCGATCTGTTCGACCTGCGGCCGCTATATCCGTTCACGCAGCTCGGATTGACGAACGCCCTGCTGCTCATGGGACTGGTGGCGATCGCCGGATTGATGGTCCTGACCGAGTCGGGATTCGGCCTGCTGGGCTTGCTCGTGGGAACCGCCATTCTGACCGCAGCCGGCCTCGCCGTCGCTCTTCCGCTCAGGGGCGTGCACCGACGCATCACGCAGGCGAAGGCGGCGGAACTGGAGTGGGTGGAAGCGAAACTGGGCGAGCAGCGCACCGTGTTGAAGACGGGAGCGGACCGCACGTCCGGCGATCTGTCGGACCTCGCCGCCTACCGGGACCTGGTACGCTCCGTACGCGACTGGCCCATCACCACGTCTTCCTACGTCCGATTCGCCCTGTACCTGCTGATCCCGGTCGCGTCGTGGGCCGCCGCGGCGCTCGTCGAGCGCGTGGTGGACGCCTGGATTTCCTGAGGCCGACCAGCGACCCCGGAATGAACCCGGGGCCGCCTCAGCTCTGGATCAGTAGCCCTTATTCTCTCCGGCCCAGCGATCCTCGGTCGGAGCCATGATGTGCGCATAGGGCGTGTTCGGCCACATGACCCACGGACCGCCGTTGCGGTGGTCGGTGGAGATCCCCTCGAGCATGGCGGGATCCGGCACGATGATCATCATGTGCCCACCAATGCCCGTCACCCAGTCATCCTCCCCGGTCGGCTCCGTGGCCATCGGATCCGAATTGCTGACCGCTGCGTCGCCCTGCAGCATATACGCGAATCCGATCCGATCGATCTCCGGCTCCTCGCCACTCACGAAGGCCTGCAGAAAGGCAATCCAGGGCCCCTCGACACACCATGGATCGGTGGCCTCGGTATCCGGGCGGTCGGGTAGGCATACCCAGTCGTTCGTGCCCTCGTGCAAGACGTTCAGCTCCCAGTCTAGAACCGTGGCGTCGGCCGAAATCGACGGCGGCCCGGCGCTCATCGCGCTCTTGATGGCCTTCTTGTGGTCCTGCGCGAACGCCGTGGACGTGAACAGGAGAAGGACTGCCAGCGCGCTTCCGAACATTCGAATCATACGAGCCTCCGATGGGGGGGGCGCCGCGGGTTACCGATCCGGCTCCCGCCAGCGACGTGCTCACCAGAATAAACAAATTGAAGGAAGCTTTGTAGCCTGCGGGAAGGCTCAGCGGCCGATCTGTCTGCCGTACAGGTGGTCGTACAGCGCTCCGTAGCTCGCGCTGGTCCCGAGGACCAGCGTGCCGAGATAGGCGACGACCAGCAGGATTGCGATCCACATGGATACCATTACGTCCTCCGTTCGAGCACAGGATCGCACCCATGCGTCACGGAGGCGTCACGGCGCCGTAACTTCTTGGGGGATAACTGGGGGCAGGCCGGACATCCGGCCTGCCCCATCCGGGACTACCTCTCGACGGAGACCGTGATTCCGCCCGCCGGAAGGGTCTGATTCGAGGTTCCGGCCGCCTCGTCGACGACGACCTGGTAGCTCGCTACATCCCGGACATCCGGGACCGAGAAGCCGAGCACGTCGCCGGAGAGCGAGGTTCCCAATACGGTCGCCTTCAACGTGGTGCCGGAGAGATCGTAGTACAGCTCCGCGCCGCCCGAGGCCGCCGGTGAACTCATCGCCCCGCCGGTGACGGTCAGAACCACGCCTCCGACCGACACACCGCTCGACAACGTCACGCTCAGCTCGCCCGGTTGTGGCTGTGGCTCGGGGGGCGGTCCCGTGGAGTCGCCGCTGCATCCGAAGATCAACGCGGCCGAAACGACGGACAGGAGAATCTCGCGTCGCCTGCTCATGGGCCCACCTCCTCATCCACGGGTCGGACCCGGGACATCATCCCCTCGCTCTGCATCCAGGCCCTGAAGTCTCCGACATCGAAGCTTCCGTTGTCGTTTCCGACCTGGTCGAGGTATTCGAGTTCATCCGGACTGAGGGCATTCCGGACGCCCATCAGGTGATCCGCGATGTCATCTGCGGTGAGCGACGGCGTAGCCACGACCACGAACTGTACCTCCGCGGTCTGCGGGGAATCATCCGCATTGCCGGCCACGGTGATCGTCGCGGTGTGCGTCCCGGCCGCGAGGCCGGTCCCGTCTACGGTCACCTCCACCGACTCGCCCGGACCTGAGGTCGTCGAACCCGATGCGGGTGACAGCGAGACCCACGGCTCGTCAGCGACCGCAGTCCAGTTCAGCGTCCCGTCGCCATCGTTCTGGACGGTGAGATCCCGGGACCCGGCGTCCATACCCTCGTACGCCTCGAACTCCAGCGTACCGGCCAGAGCTATGGACGGCGTCAGGGTAATCGTCAGCGTCGCGTCCAGCGTCTGCGGCGAGTTCGTCGCGTTTCCACTGAACGTCAGGGTGCCGGAGTAGTCGCCGACCGCGAGTCCAGAAACTGAAATGGAGACCGTGTCCGTCTCGCTTGCCCCCGCCGCGAGCGTGCCGCTGCCCCTGGCAAACGTCATCCAGGCGACATCCGAAGACGCGCTCCAGTCGAGATCCGCCCCTCCGTCGTTACGAATCAGGATCTCCCGGACCGGGGGATCGGTGTCCACCACGGCCTCGAGATCCAGCGGCTCCGCGATCAGGGTGAGCACCGGGGCCGCCGTGACTTCCAGGCTTACGGCCAGGGTCTGCGGCGAGTTGTCGGCGTTGCCGCTGACGGTGATCGTGGCTCCGTAGGTACCGGGGGCGAGCTCCTCCGCCACCAGACTCACGCCGACGTCCGTCGACCCTCCAGACACGGTGGATCCGCTGGTCGAGCTCAGCTCCAGCCAGGCGGCGTCATCGGACGCCGTCCAGTCCAGGTCTCCGATGCCGGTGTTGGCGATCGCGAAGGTCTGCGAAGCCGGGTTCGCGCCCTGCAGCATGGCGAAGTCGAGCGACGTCGGATTGAGCTCGATGTGTCCGGGATCCGTCACGGTGATGGTCACCACGAAGCCTTCCGCGGTCTGTGAATCCACGGTGACGACGATCCCGCTGCTCGGATCTGTGAACGTCTCGCCGGGCAGCCAGCGGGCCCCGGCATCGTCGGGATCGTTGTTCCCATCCGGGTCCACCACGTACGCCCGATCCGTGACGTGGTGCATGATCACGGCCTCGGCCGGGAGATTGGTGTCGTAGCTCACGAAGCGGCGGGCTTCGACCGTGTAGTAGGACCCGTCGGTGCGCGGGATGCGCGCCATGAGGTACTCGCCGCCGGGCCCGAGGTCCGAGAGGCGGTGCAACGTCACCGTCTGGCTGGAACCGGGGGCGGCCTCATAGATCTGCCCTGCGGAGATCCAGCCCAGCATCTCCTTGTGGTAGGAGATCGTGTGCGGCGACAGCCAGCCCCAGGTCGAATCGTAATTCGTCCACGATCCGCTCATCACGTCCCAGTTCGAGTCGTACACCTGACCATACGGCCCCGACGAATGCGGCAGTCCGAAGCCGTGCCCCATCTCGTGCATGTACGTCACGTGGTCGGCCCAGTTGGCCAGCCAGGTCACCCGATAGAACCGGTTCTGCCCGTCGATGTTGAGGTACGAGCCACCGCCCCAGGAGAAGTTCCCCAGGCTCTCGTTGAACTGGAAGTTGATCCCCACGAAGTCGGGGAAGAAGACGTCCGCGTCGGCCACCGCGGCGCAATCCTCTTTGAGCAACGTGAGGTTGGCGGTGCCGGCGGTATCGTCCACGTAGTGAGAGCGCGGATTCGGAAGATCGTACCAGCCGAGAGCGCCGCTGCCGGCCACGTTGGCCAGATCGTAGGAGAGCTCCCTCCAGTAGTGGTCAGCGCCGGGCTCCGTGCCCCCCATGAGGTCAGCGTACCAGGACAGCGGATGCGGCTCCGTGGTCGGGTAGTCCGAAAACCGGCACAGCACGGTAATCCAGGGCTGCGCCCCCATGACGGGCACGCCCTGCGCGGGAGGCGAGGCCCCCGCCGGGACTGCCGCATACCGCACCGAGCGTACCTCTAGCTCTCGATCGGACGTCGCTCCGGGCGTTCTGCGCGGGCCGCGCCAGTCGCCCGCGATTTCCACGTAGCGGCCGTCGGCCTCCAGCTCTCCGCCCACGAACTGTAGCTGGGCAGCCGTGACCCGGAGCGGTATCAGCTCGCCGGCGGAGGTGGAGAGAAAATGACGGAGCTTCGGCTCTCCCGTGCCGGGAAGCGGGTCTTCCCAGATGTTGACGAGCACGCCGGACACGGCTTGCTGTGTCTGGGCGTGCGCA
>JAMJQR010000270.1 GCA_023554335.1 Candidatus Benthicola marisminoris | reverse complement strand
TGGCGGCGGATCTGCCTCCCGGGACATGGCGCTGGATGTTCGTGGTGCGTGACGCGACTCCGGCGGAAGAGACTTCCGAGGGCGAGAAGCGCCGCGGCGGCTACGCCAGCGGTGAAGTGGAGGTCCGGGATCTGGGCGCGGATCTCCCGGTCCTCTCCGACGTGGCCGTATCGCCGGACTCGCTGGGTGCCTGGTCGCCGGCCCCGGGGATCCGGCTGAACCCCACCCCCGCTCATACGACGGGCGCGGACGGCGTCGCCTTCATCTACTACGAGGCCTACAACCTCACTCCGGGTGGCCGGTACGAGACCCGGGTCGTGCTCGAGCCCGCGGACGGGGGGCAGGCCTTCGACCTGTCCTATCCCGGGACCGCCCGAAGGGGAGCCAGCATCGTGACGCGGGGGTACCTCAGAATCGATCTCTCGGCGACGGATCCGGGGCGCTATTCGGCGTCCGTCACGGTCCGGGACCTGACGAGCGGGCACGTGACTCTGCCCGTGCGCACGGACATCGTGGTGGATCGATCCGCCGGGTCGGGAGCGCCGGACCGAACGAGTCGCTAGAGCTGGAACTCCCCCTGCGGGCCGCCGTCTGGATCGTCAGCGACGGGCGCGTCGATGTCGGCGGTTTCGACCTCTGGTTCCGTCTTGACGGCAGCATCTCCGCCGTCATCCGAGCCTTCGGCCGCCGAAATCCGCAGCGGGTGAAGGGCCACCACGGGTCCCGCGCGCCGCGCCAGGGCGTCGATCTTGATGGAGGCCCCACGCCGCGGTTTCACGGGGAGGGTCTCTACGGCGAGTGGCACGACCTCTCCTGAGGCCAGCTCGCACATCCCCAGGTCGCCCGGGTGGACGGCGAGCACCCCCACCAGCATGCCCGAACGATCGGTGTCAGGGAGGAGCGCCATGCCCTTACCGGCGCGTCCCTGGCGCTTCATCTCCGTGAAAGGCACTCGCTTTCCGAAGCCGTCCGAGCCGACCACGAGGAGTTCGGAGTCCCTGCGCGGAGCCAGGGCCGCAACCAGCCTGTCGTCCGCTCCAACGCCGATTCCGCGCACGCCACGGGCGGTCCGGCCCATCGGACGGATCTCATCCTCTCCAAAGCGAATTGCCAGCCCTGAGCGCGTCGCAAGGAGGAGGTCTCCCGTCCCGACGCTGGGTCGCACCATCATCACTTCGTCATCTCCTGAAAGGCCCATCGCCCGGATTCCGCCACTGCGCACGTTCGAGTACTCGGAGAGCGCGGTCCGCTTGACCTGTCCCTCCCGTGTAACGAACAGGAGAAACCGATCTTCGGCGAAGTCGGAGACCGGAATGACCGACACGATTCGATCTCCCGCCTCCAGATCCACCAGGTCGGACAACAGCTTTCCTCTCGAGCTCCTGGTGCCCCGCGGGAAGTCCTTGACCGCCACCGAGTGCACGCTTCCGCGCGCGGTGAACAGCAGGACCTCCGTGGACCCTCGGGCCACGAACGTCTGCCGCACGAAGTCGCCATCGCGTTCGGCCATGGCCTCGGCGCCCGACATGCCGCCGCTTCCCCGGACCGCCTGGGCCTTGGCATATCCGAGACGACTGATCATCACGAGCGAGGACTCGCCTCCCTCACCGGCGGGCAGCGGGAACGGCTCGCTCTCGTCGAGGATCTCGGTGCGCCGGTCGTCTCCGTAGCGGAGCGCGAGTTCGGCGAGTTCGGAGCGCAGGAGATCGCGCCTGGCCGCGTCTTCTTCCACCAGGTGGCGCAGTTCTTCGATCCGGTCCCGCAGGCCTTCGAGCTCGTCGACCAGCTTCTTGCGCTCCAGCTGCGTGAGGCGGGCCAGACGCATGGCCAGGATTGCCTCGGCCTGGCGCTGCGAGAGCCCGAACTCCGCGCACAGCCGATCCGCGGCGGCGCGCGGCGACGTCGAAGAGCGGATCAATTCGATGACGCGGTCGATGTGATCGAGCGCCGTCAGGAGCCCTTCGAGCACGTGAGCCCGGTCTTCCGAGCGGTTCAGCTCGAACACGGCCCGCCGGCGGATCACGTCCAGCCGGTGGTCCACGAAGCACTGCAGGGCGCCCTTCAGGTCGAGCTGCTCGGGCCTCCCGTCGACCAGGGCGAGCATGATGACCCCGAAGGTACTCTTGAGCTGCGTCTTCAGGAACAACGTCTTGATCAGCTTCTTGAGGTCCGAGTCGCGCTTCAGCTCGATGACCAGGCGCACGCCGTCCCGGTCTGACTCGTCTCTGAGGTCGGTGATCGCATCGACGCGTCCGCTGCGGACGATCTTCGTGATCTGCTCGATCACCCGGGTCTTGTTCACCTGGTACGGCAGCTCGGTGACCACCAGCGATCGCTTGCCGTACATGCCCTCCTCGAGATGCATCCGCGCCCGCATTTCGATGAGTCCACGCCCGGTACGATAGGCGTCCCCGATTCCCTCCCACCCCCAGATGTACCCGCCGGTCGGGAAGTCCGGGCCGTCGACCCTTTCGATCAGGTCCTCGACATCGCAGTCGGGATTCCGGACCAGGAAGTCCGTAGCCGCGGCGAGCTCGCGAAGGTTGTGAGGCGGGATCTTCGTCGCCATGCCGACGGCAATTCCGTCCGACCCGTTCAGCAGGAGGTGCGGGAGCCGGGCGGGAAGCGAGGTCGGCTCTTCGAGCCGGCCGTCGAAGTTGGGCGTGAAGTCGACTGTCTGATGGTCGATGTCGGTTAGCAGCTCCATGGCGATCGAGGCGAGCTTCGCCTCGGTGTAGCGATACGCCGCCGCGCTGTCCCCGTCGATGGAGCCGAAGTTCCCCTGCCCGTCGACCAGCGGATAGCGGAGCGAGAACTCCTGCACCATGCGGACCAGGGTGTCGTAGACCGCGCTGTCTCCGTGTGGGTGGTACTTGCCCAGGACGTCTCCGACCACGGTCGCGCACTTCTTGTGCTCTTTGTCGGGCAGTAGTCCCAGCTCGTACATGGCATACAGGATGCGCCGATGAACGGGCTTGAGCCCGTCTCTCGCATCGGGAAGCGCCCGCTGGACGATTACGCTCATCGAGTAGTCGATGAAGGAGTCGCGGAGCTCCTCCTCGATCAGCCGGGCTACGATTCTCTCGTTACGGGTCGTCGTTTTCACGGTGAGACGGCGCGTCCTTTCGGAACGTGAAAGGGGTGACAGGGTTCACGTTTCGATTGTCGCGGGGAGCGTCGTGAGGCACAAGAGCAGCGCTGCCGCGAGTCCGAACGCGGCACGGCCGACGGGCGTCAGCGAACCAGCAGGTCGGCGGTTTCCTTCTGTGAGTCGGTCGGGTCCGTCGGCACCGCCAGCAGCGTGGCAGGAGCGCGGTCGTCATCGGGAAGATACAGCACCATGGATCCGGCTTCGGGCTCGGACGCCGGGTCAAACGGCCGGGCTCGGCCCGTCGGGTCGATCGCCATCGCCCGTCCTTCCGAGAACCGGCCCGCGAGCCACGCGCCGTAGCCGAGCCACGCGCACAGCGGGGAGGAGTCCCCGCTCGCGATCGCCGGCTCCAGCTCCTCGCGGTACCGACGGGTCGCTTCCTCGAAGGACGTCGGGGATTCCTGCTTGAGACGGACCAGGAGCCTGCGATAGGCCGGCCGCATGTCGGCCAGACCGGCGAGAGCCAGGGCTTCCTCCGTCAGTTCGCCGGCCAGGTCCTCACTCACCGGCGGCCATGGAGTTCATGAACTCGGTGTTGTCCGCCGTCCGCTTGAGGCGTTCGATGAGGAACTGGATGGCCTCGGCCGGAGGCATGTCCGCCAGGAAGTTTCTGAGCAGGTAGATCCGGTTCAGCTCGACTTCGTCGAGCAGCAGCTCTTCGCGGCGCGTGCTCGACCGGTTCACGTCGATGGCCGGATAGATCCTCTTGTCCGCGATCTGTCGATCCAGCAGGACCTCGCTGTTTCCCGTACCCTTGAACTCCTCGAAGATGACTTCGTCCATCCGGCTGCCCGTCTCGACCAGGGCCGTCGCGATGATCGTGAGGCTGCCGCCTTCCTCGATGTTACGGGCTGCGCCGAAGAACCGCTTCGGCTTGTGGAGCGCGTTCGCGTCCACGCCACCGGAGAGGATCTTGCCGGAGTGCGGAACGGTTGTGTTGTAGGCACGGGCGAGGCGGGTGATCGAATCAAGCAGGATCACGACATCCTTCTTGTACTCCACGAGCCGCTTGGCCTTGTCCAGGACCATCTCAGCGACCTGCGTGTGCCGATCCGCCGGCTCGTCGAAGGTGGAGGAAATGATCTCCGCCGCTACATGCTCCTCCATGTCCGTGACTTCCTCGGGGCGCTCATCGATGAGCAGCACGATCACGTGGACGTCCGGATTGTTCTCGAGAATGGCGTTGGCGACCTTCTGCAGGAGGATCGTCTTACCGGCCTTCGGTGGTGAGACGATCAGCATTCGCTGGCCCTTGCCGACCGGGGCCATCAGATCGAGAACGCGCATCGAAATGTCGCCGTCCTCCTTCTCGAGACGAAGCCGCGCCTCGGGGTAGCGAGGCCGGAGGTTGTCGAAAGCGATCCTGTGCTTCGCGGCCTCGGGATCCTCGCCGTTCACCTCCTCGACCTTGAGCAGAGCCAGGTACCTCTCACCCTCCTTGGGCGGTCGCACCCTTCCGAGCACGGTGTCTCCGGTGCGGAGGTCGAAGCGCTTGATCTGAGAGGGCGACACGTAGATGTCGTCCGGACCGTACAGGTAGTTCCAGTCCTGGCTGCGCAAGAACCCGTAACCCTCGGGCAGGATTTCCAGCACTCCCTCACCGCGCAGGACCACGTCGGAATCGAGCAGGTTCTGCTCGATGCGGAAGATCAAGTCCTGCTTTCGAAGTCCGGAGAAGTTGGCAATGCTCAACTCCTCGGCCATGTCGTGCAGCTCTGCGATGGACTTGGATTTCAATTCGGCGATGTCCACGGGGGTACTCCGGTTGGTTGGTATGCGTCGGCCATTCACACGGCCCGGTCCTTACGGGAAGGCGACCTGTCAGAAATCAAATCGGAAACGGGTCTTCTGTGGTCCGGAATAAAGGGGGTTCAGAGAGAATCCGGTGGTTCACCCTCATATAACCGGATGACCGCCCGGGGTCAAGATCGCGCATGAGCCTCGCATCCTTTACGTTCGGACGGCCAGTTCAGTTCCCGCTCGGGGCGTTTCGCGCGGCTCTCGACTGGACCTCAAGAAAAGGCAGCTTCATGGCAAGACACAACCGGGAAGCTCGCGGTGTCGATCAGCTCGGCACCCTGTGGCGCATCAGCTACCAGCCGGACTGGTTGAGCAGGGTGAAGATCTCCCGGCAGCTGCCCGGGGATCGGCGGCGTTCCATGGTCACGCTATTTCGGAATCCTGCGCGACGGGCTGAAGCATCCCCCGGCAGGGTGGTTCGAACGGGGATCTCCGCGGTGGACGGCTCTGCAGACTTCAGGGTCTCGGTCGAAGATCCGGAGGGGGTGGTGGATTCCGTGATCGTGGTCACCCGACGCAAGCGAGGCAGGAAGAAGGAGGTCGTGAAGTACGTCCTGGAGTCACGCCTTCCCCCGCCACGCCGATGAGCACCGGCGCCCCGCCGTTCGATTCTCCGAGGCGCTCTAGAACAGCTTAAAGCGACGCCAGCGCCACGGTTTCCTTCGCAGCTCTGACTTCAGACTGTCCAGCCGGGCCTCGAACCCCTCCCGCTGCCTGGCGATCTCGTCATCGTAGAGGGCCCTTCCGGCCGTTCCACGACCGGCGTGCAGATCCCGATCCAGGCGATCCATGTTCCTGGAAATCCTCTCGAGGCGCTCCGCCAAACCGGTCACGGCTGCCGTCACGTCCTCCGCCCGCTCCTCGTCGGCCAGGTCTCGCAGCGCGCTGAACATCTCCGCGAGAGCGGGTGCCAGCGAGTCCGCGGATATCCGGGCGGGGAGAGCGTCTTCGGACCCCAGCGCGGCGTTCACTGCCATGGCGTGGGCGGATACATCCCGCATGCGCCGGACGAGCGCGGTGTCCCGCTTCAGGCCTGCTGCGGTTCCCGATCCGCGCGTGAGTCGGTCCGTCAGCTCGTGGCTCAGAATCATGAGTGTGTCTACGGCGCCGCGCGCCGAGGCAGCCAGAGAGAGAAGCTGGTCCGTGGAGCGGAGCGGAGGGACGGTCAGCGTGTCCGTGAAGTCGAAGGCGCCGTCGCCAGGACCTCCTGGATCCAGCTTGAGGACGACCGGGGCGAGCAGAGCGGAACTGGCAATCCTGGCTTCGGTGTCCGAGCGGAGAAACGGCACGGCCGCCCAGTGAAGCCGCGCGCGAATCACTACGCGGCTCTGGGCCGGGCCCGCGGGATCGTCGAAGTCCACTCCGGTTACCCGCCCCGACGGGGAGCCCGCGACCCAGACCTCCGCCCCGGGGGTCAGCCCGCGGGCCTCCGCGGCGAGCACCGTGATCTCCGGGCCCTCCGTGAGCGCCCGTCGTATCGTGTCCAGAAAGAACACCGTCGTGGAAACCACGACGAGGGCAACCAGGATGAGCACGCCGGGAAGGCGGAACCTCCAGGAATCGGATCCCCTGACCGGTCTCAAAGCCTTGCGTAGCCCGCGCACGACCGCGATCCATAACCGATCGCGGAATCGAGCTTGTGGAGAGTCATGCTTCGTCTCGGCAACATTGACTACAGCAACTGTTATCCGATCCACGGACCGGTGTTGGAAGGAGACCGCCTGGCCTGGCTTCAGGTCGTGGACGGCACGCCTTCGGATCTCAATCGCCGTCTGGCGAACGGTGAGCTCGACCTCGCTCCTGGCTCCAGCATAGAGCTTGCCCGCCACTCACGCGAGTATGGTGCGTTGAGGGGCCTGTGCATCGGGAGCAGGGGGCCGGTCGAGAGCATCGTCCTGGTCACCCGGAAGCCCCTCGAGGCGCTGGATGGAAGGACCGTGGCCCTCCCGACCGCGTCCGCCACCTCCCGCTGCCTGCTTCGCATTCTCCTCGAGACCCGCCTGCAGGTGAGCCCGAGGTGGGTCGACTTCGACCAGGCCGATCGGGATCCGCTCGACGGGGAGCGATCCGACCCGGAAGCGGCTTTGTACATCGGCGATGTGGCCCTTCGCAGGCGCGTGCGCGAAGGCGAGACCGTGCTCGACCTGGGAGCCTAGTGGACTCGATGGACCGGTCTGCCCTTCGTGTACGCCCTCTGGCTGGTCACGGATCGGGCCGCCACGCTGCCGCAGACCCGCGACCTGCACGCTCGATTCCTGGCCAACCGCGATGGAGCGGCCGCGAATGCCGCCTCTCTGGCCGTCCGGGCCGGAACCAGGTATGGATTCACGGCGTCTCGCCTCCGGTCCTACTGGGCCAGGATATCGTACGATCTCGACGCGGACATGCTCGCGGGCCTGCGGCTGTTCCTCGAGCACGCGGCGGACCTTGGCGAAGCCCCTCGGGTCGACAGCATCCGCCTGGTCGGCTGACGGCTCCGGCGGAACTGTCACACATCCCCTTCACGAACGCGATTGTCGAGGCGAACGTGTGCTTCACGGCGCGCCCTGGACTGCCAAGCTGAGGAGGTGGGATGAGCCGATCCGTGAACCGCGTGATTCTGGTAGGTAACGCCGGCGCCGATCCCGATGTTCGGGAGACCCCGTCCGGGAGTACTGTGGCGCACCTGTCCCTGGCCACCAACCGGACGTATCAGCAGAACGGTCAGGAACAGAAGAAGACCGAGTGGCACCGGCTGACCTTCTGGGCCGGTGCCGCGAGGACCATCGAGAAATGGGTACGCAAGGGCACGCGCATGTACGTGGAAGGAAGGATCGAGTACGGTTCGTACGACCGGGACGGGGTCACGATCCCCACCACCGATGTGGTGGTGCAGGAGTTCGTGTTTCTGGACCGGAAGCCCAACGGGGAGTCGTCCGAGGTGGGCGTCGACTACGAAGAGTCGGACCTCCTGGATTGACCGACGTTGCGCACCTCGCAAGCCGGTCGCCAAACTAGATCCGGTTCCAAGGAGCGATGGAGCGGCGATGTCGTCAGGCTCAGCGCAGGCCGATCCGGCACCCGGCGGACCGCTCGGGGGAGTAGCCGAGCGCGAGCAGCTGGATCCGATCGACACGGCGGTTACGCCCTCACGCCGGGTGCTGGTGACCGGTGCGTCGGGCTTCATCGCCGCGCACCTTCTTCCCCGACTGGCTTCCCGGGGTCACCGGGTGAGGGCCATGTGGAGGGGAAACGAAGGACCGGCGCGGAGCCTCGCTCCGGGTATCGAGTGGATCGAGGGCGATGTTACCCGTGCAGATAGCCTCACGGCCGCCACCTTCGAATGCGACGCTATCGTCCACCTGGCCGGCTGCCGGGCGCCGGCGGCTGGTGAAACCCTGGAGCAGGTCAACGTGGCTGGCACACGAAATCTGCTCGTCGCAGGTCTTGACTCCGGTGTGCAACGCTTCGTCTACGTCAGTGCCGTCGGGGCGAGTCCGGCTGCAGGACCGTATTTCCGCAGCCGTTTCCACGCCGAAGACACGGTCATGTCTTCGGGAGTCGAGCACGTGATCCTGCGGCCCACCGTCGTGTATGGACCGTGGGACCACTTCGTGACCGCGATCCTCGAGCTGCTGCGCAGGTTCCCGGTGTTCCCGATGTTGGGGGACGGGACGTTCAGGCTGCAGCCCGTAGCGGTCGAGGACATGGTGGATGCACTCACACAATCGGTGGAGCGTCCCGATGTGGAAGGCGGGCTGTACGAGGTGGCGGGTCCTGACCGGATCAGCTTCACACGGATCGTCCGGACGGTCGGGGAGGTGGTCGGAGTTCGCCGGCCCATCATCCCACTGCCCGACGGGATCGCGTCGCCCGTGACCCGTTTAGCGCGCGCCGCCGGCCTGGCCACTCCGTTCACTCCGGAGCAGCTGGATGTGCTCCGGTGGGGCAGTGTATTGAGCGGCGAGGACAATCCTCTCCGCAGCGTCTTTCGCGTCAAGCCGCTGCCGTTCCGGGATGCGCTGGAGGACTATCTGTCGCCGGGATCGGCTGATGGTTACCTGGAGGGCGGCGCTTCATGACCGGGAAGGAGCGACAGACGGGCCACGCGCAGGGTACTCACCAGGCGTACGACCATCACGGGGCCGGATTCCTCACGATCGGCAACCTGCTCTCCCTGCTTAGAATTCCGTTGGGCTTCATGTTTCTGATGGTCAGCGAGCCCCGCTGGGTGGCCGCGATCGTGATCGTGGGCGCTGCGACCGACCTCCTGGACGGCCTGGTCGCGCGGCTCACTCACACGGAGTCGGAGATCGGAGCCTTGCTGGACCCGTTCTGCGATCGGATCTTCGTGTTTCTGGCGCTGGTCTCTTTCCTCCCCACCGGCCGAATCGACTGGGCCGAGTTCCTGATCCTGATTCTGAGGGACATCTTCACGGGAGGGGTGTTCCTGGTCGGTCGCCTGGCCGGTAAGGAGATGCCTTTCCACTCGCGGATGGGAGGAAAGGTGACCACGGCGCTCCAGGTCGCCGCCCTGCTCACGCTGATCTTCTACCCGGATTACGTGAAGGTGCCGGTCTACCTGGCTGGCGTGGCGGCCGTGTATGCCATCATCGACTACGGAACGGCTGGGATTCGGAAGATGCAGCCTGCAACTCCTCGGGCCGCCGTGAATCCGTAGGACACTGCGGCGTCAGCGCTCCAGCAGGTTGGGCGTCAACGGCGTACCCGGCCCCAATCGCTCGATGCCCCCGACCACGATCTGCGTGCCGGCCTCGACCTCGCCGAGCACCTCGACCCACCCCGGCGTGCGCACGCCCAGCGTGACTTCGACCCTTTCCGCGGCTCCATCCGCGTTCACGATCCAAACGTAGTCCGCTCCCTGCAGCGGAAGGATCCCGTCCTCGGGAACCACGACGGCATCGGGCCGTACGTCCGTCGCGAGTCGCGCCTCGAGGAACATCCCCGGCTTCAGCGCCCGGTCGGCGTTCCCGACCCGCGCCTTGACCGTGATGGTGCGACCCGGCAGTTGTACGCGCGGGTCCACGAAGTCGACGGTTCCCTCGAACTCCCTTTCCGGGACGGAGGCGACACGGAAGGTGATGCCCTGACCCTCGGAGAGTCGCTGAGCGAAACGCTCGGGCACCTGAAAGCTGGCGCGCTGAGGATCGACCGTCTGGAGCGTGGTCAGCGCATCGCTCGAAGTGACGTAGTCGCCGAGACTCACATAGCGCTCGCCCACCACACCCCCGAATGGGGCCCGCACGACGGTACGATCGAGTCGCGTCTGCTGCAGCTGCAGCTGGGCCTCGGAGCTCCGGAACGTGGCCTCAGCGAGCTCGAGATCGGCCTCGGACGAAGCGTCGCGGGCCATCAGCTCCCGGGTCCTCTCCAGCGCCTGTTCCGCGAGGTCACGCTCGGCCTCGAGGCGGGCTACCTGACTCCGCAACTCGGCGTCATCGATCTTGAAGAGCGGGGTGCCGGCCCTGACCTCAGCACCTTCCCTGGCCAGGATGCGCAGGAGCCTGCCCGAGATCTCGGGACGCAGGTCGATGGCCTGGACGGCCTCGATCTGTCCGTTGGCCTGAATGGCGTCGACGACGGTCTCGCGCCTGGCTTCGACCACGTCGACGGGCAGACCCATCGGCGGTCCGCCCGCGCCGGGAGGTCCCCTTTCGCCGCGGGCCTCATCACCGTCGCCTCCCGAACATGCTCCCAGAACGAAAGCCAGCGCCAACCACAGGCCGACCGCGGATCTTCTTCCGGCGCGCCCACAACACACAGGACTCGAGTCCTTCATCTGTCGAACACCCTCCGCCCCAGAATGGCCTCCACCGCCGCAAGCGCCAGTCGCGTGGTGAAGCGGGCCTGCACGAGCTCCGCTTCAGCCTCGGTCTGCGCTACCTGCGCCGTGATGAGATCGAGGATCGTCGATGCCCCCGCCTGGTACCGCTCCTGCTGAACCCGAAGATTCTCTCGCGCCACGACCACGGCGCGCGCCGCGAGCTCGGCACTGGCCCGAGCCGTCTCGTACGCCTGGTAGGCGGCGACGATATCCCGACCCACCTCGCGCTCACGATCACTTCGGGCCGCCTCCGCCACCTGACGCCGCGTGCTCGCTCTGTACACGTTCAGCTCGCGCACCGCGCCGTTCCAGATCGGGAAGTTCAGAGCCACTCCGTACGTCGTCCGCGTCGTCGCATCGGGGACCAGCGCGTCGTCGAATCCTGCCCACTGTCCGAACAGACTTATCGTGGGAAAATACGAGCTCCTCTCGGACTTGAAGGCCTCATTGGCGACACGCGCCTCCGCACGCGCGACCTCCACGGAGGGGCTCGAGTAGAGAGCCTCGCGGTAGGCGGAATCCTGCGCAATCGGC
The DNA here is from genome assembly GCA_023554335.1 of Candidatus Benthicola marisminoris. Lineage (GTDB taxonomy): Bacteria > Gemmatimonadota > Gemmatimonadetes > Palauibacterales > Palauibacteraceae > Benthicola > Benthicola marisminoris. The sequence continues at coordinate 14,024 of JAMJQR010000270.1, read as the reverse complement.
AGCGGACCGGTCGGGATCGAGTCGAGGGGGACAGCGTCCACCGGTCCCGCATGTCCGACCCGGCGCCCCAGCTGCAGGCGGGACACCGTCACCGTCGCTTCCTGGCGAAGCAGGTCGACCTGCGCCCTGGTCAGCTCGAGCACGAGCTGCAAGGAGTCGGTTTGTACCGCTGCGCCGGACAGCACGCGCGCGCGGGCCACGGCCAGCTGCTGCTCCGCCCGTCGCACCCGCTCCGCGGCCACTCGGCGCAACTCCACCTGCGCGATGACGTCGTAGTAGTCCGCTTCCGTCCCGAGGGCCGTCTCGAACCGCTGCGCCAGCTCACCCGCTTTCGCGCCCTCGACTTCGGCTCCCGCGCCCCTCATGTCGAAGACTTTGGCGCCGCCGCGGAAGATGTCGTATCGACCGCCCAGCGTTGCCTGGGTCAGCTCATCCGTGAGCTCTCCCGTTCCGATGTTGAACTGCTCGGACGAGAACTTGGCGTACGACCACTGAAACTCGATGCTCGGTAGAAGAAACGCAGACCACGCCTGCCGGCGGACCCATTCGGCATCGCCTACCTGGCGCAGCGCCGCCACGTAGTCGGGGTCTACCTGCGCCGCCCTTCGCAGGGCCTCCGGAAGGTCGACCACGAGAAGCGAGTCGGTCGCCTGGGGCGCCTGGTCTGCCCGGCTTCCGGTGTAGGCTTCCGTTCCGGGCATGGAGGTGGCGTACTGGCCGGACGCTGGCCCGGGCGCAGCGAGGAAGCCCGCGACCAGGAGAAGCAGGCCGCCGCCGCACCTCGTACGTTTGATGCCGGTCATGACGATGCCTCGACGGTCTCTACCCTCTGCGGCACGGCCGTCCGCCTTCTCAGGGCGGCGCCGAGCGAATCGAGGAGCACGTACACGACGGGCACCAGGTACAGGGTCAGCACGGTCGAGAAGAAGAGGCCTCCGACGATCGCGTATCCCATGGGCCGCCGGCTGGCCGCTCCCGCCCCAAGGCCGAGGGCAATCGGCATCAGCGCTATGATCGTGGCCACGGAGGTCATCAGGATCGGCCTGAGCCGGATCCTCCCGGACTCCAGCATGGCTTCGACCGCATCGAGTCCCTTGGATCTGGCCCGGTTCGCGTACTCGACCAGCAGGATCGAGTTCTTGGTCACGATCCCGATGAGAAGAATCATCCCGATCTGACTGAACAGGTTCAGAGTGGAACCCGTCAGCCACAGAGTGAGCAGCGCTCCCGTCACCGCCAGCGGAACCGAGAGCAACACCGTGAACGGGTGAACGAGTGATTCGAACTGCGCCGCCAGCACCATGTAGACCACGATGAGGGCGAGAACGAACGCGAAGTACAGAGCGTTGCCGCTCTCTTCGAACTCCCGGGACTCGCCCGCGAGCGCCGTAGTGCTGCCCGGTGGCAGGATCTCGGCCGCCGCGGCTTGAAGCGAATCCAGCGCGGCCCCGAGCGCCAGGTCCGGAGTCAGCGCCGCCGTCAGCGTGAAGGACGGCACGCGATCGTAGTGGTTGATCTGTCTCGGCGACACGGTCTCCTCGACCCGCGCCAGCGCCGACATGTTGATGAGAGCCTGGTCTCGCCCGCGCACATAAATGCCGGAGATGTCACCGGGGGTCGCGCGCTGGTCCTCCTCGAGTCTCACGATCACGTCGTACTGCTTGTTGTTCAGCGTGAACCGGCTCACCCGCTTCCCGCCCAACAGGGCCTGGAGAGCACCTCCGATATCGCCGATCGGAACGCCGAGGTCTTCCGCACGCTCCCGATCGTAGTGGATCTCGAGCTCCGGCTTGTTGACCCTGAGATCCGTGTCGACGTTGATCATGCCGGGAATCTGCCTGGCACGAGCGACCAGCAAGTCCATGCTGACGGCGAGGGAATCAAAGCTCGGATTGCGGACGACAAACTGTACCGGGCTTCCCCAGCCGATCGCCGGGGGCTGGAAAACGAACGCGAAGATCCCGGGAATCCCGAACAACTGCGGTTGCACCTCCGCCAGGATCTCCTCGACGCTCCGCTCCCTGTCCTCCCAATCCACCAGCTCTGCGAAGATGAAACCGCCGTTCACCGCCGCCTGGAAGCTGTTGCTGCCCACCACGCTGAAGGTTCCCTCGATCCCTTCAGTGCGATTCACGATGTCCTCCACCTGCTTCTGGTAGCCGTTCATGTATTCCAGCGATGCACCCTCCGGGCCCTGGGTGGCGCCGAAGATGAAGCCGCGGTCCTCCGGCGGGAGGAACTCACGCTGCAACACGCCGAACAGGACGACGGCCAGGCCGGCGACGGCTACCGCAGCGAACACGACGATCGCGCGGTGCCGGACGGCGAACGCGAGCGTGCGCTGGTAGACGGTCGCGATTCCCGCGAACGTCCTTTCGAACGCATTGAACAGACGCCCGTGGGTGGACGGTACCCGCAGGATGCGCGCGCTCAGCATCGGCGTAAGGGTCAGGGCCACGAAGCTGGACACGACCACCGCACCGGCGAGCGCGATCCCGAACTCGTTGAACAGTCGCCCCGTGGTTCCCTGGATGAACGCCAGGGGCGTAAACACCGCCACCAGCGCCACCGTCGTGGCGATCACCGCGAAGGCGATCTCCCTCGTGCCCCTGATCGCCGCCGTCTCCGGTTCTTCCCCCAGGTCCTCCTGATGCCGGTACGCGTTCTCCATCACGATGATGGCGTCGTCGACCACGATGCCCATCGCGAGGATCAGGGCCAGGAGCGTGAAGTTGTTGATCGAGAACCCGAGTAAGTACAGCACCCCGAACGCCGCGGTTATGGACGTCGGGATCGCGAGGCCCGGGATGATGGTCGCGCGGATATTCCGCAGGAACACGAAGATGATGAGGACCACCAGGATGCCCGCCAGAATCAGTGCTTCCTCGGCCTCGCGGATCGAGCGTCGAACGAAAGTCGCCTGGTCGAACCCGATGGTCAGGTTGACGCCGGGGGGCAAGGTCGCCTCGATATCGGGAAGTTCCGCGCGGACCCGGTCGGACACCTCGACCACGTTCGCCTTCGACTGCCGGATGATCCCGATCGCCAGCGCCGGCTCTCCGCTGAAGCGAAGATAGGATCGCTCCTGTTCCGGACCGAGCTCCACCCGCGCGAGATCCGACAGCCGGACGACCTGTCCATCGCGATTGGAGACCACGAGTCGCGCGAATTCGTCCGGCGTCTTCAGCTCTCCGAGGGACCGGACCGTGAACTCCCGCCGCTGGGACTCGATACGCCCCGCCGGAATTTCCACGTTCCGGGTGCGGATGGCGGCTTCCACGTCCTGCACGGTGAGGCCGCGAGCAGCCAGCTCAGTTGACGAGAGCCAGATGCGCATCGAGAACCGCCGTTCGCCGAATATGGCGGCGCGGCCGACTCCGGGGAGTGACTGAAGACGGCGCTTCACGACGCGGTCCGCGATGTCCGAGAGCTGCATCATGTCGTAGTTGCCGGCCGTCATCGACATCCAGATGAACGGCTGGGAGTCCGCATCCTGCTTCTGTACGACGGGCTCCTCGATCTGCTGCGGAAGGCGGCCGCGCACCCGCGAGACCTTGTCCCTTACGTCCTGGGCGGCGACCTCGAGCTCCCGGTCCAGAGTGAACTCGAGCGAGATGTTGGAGGTCTGTTCGGCGCTCGAGCTGCTCATCGTGCGCACGCCGGGAATCGTGCTCAGCTCCTCCTCGAGGATGTCCGTGACGGTCGTTTCCATCACGCTAGCGTTGGCGCCGCGCAGGAATACGGACACCGATACGACCGGTGGGTCGACGTCCGGCAATTCGCGCACGGAGAGGCGCGTGAAGCTGATGGCCCCGAACAGGATGAGTGCCGCCGACACCATGGCCGTCAGCACGGGACGTCGAATCGAAGTGTCAGAGAGTATCAACGCGACCTCGCCAGCATGGATCCTTCCGATGCGAAGACTTTGTTACAACACGCTCGCCGAGTGTTCCGTTGCAGCCTCACCGAGGCCGTTCGACCGGGCGGAGCACCCACCATCGCCCGCATGCGGTCGAAATGGAAGCTCTGGGATGAAACCGCCGCAGGTCAGCCCAGCTCCAGCTGGGCCTGCGAGGACTCGGCGGGGGGAGCGGCTGGCGCCCTGCCCGGCGTTGGCTTCGTGGGGGGGGCGGACGGATCCTGGATCATGTCTGTCGGGACGGGTCGGTCGGCATCGGACAATTCCAGGTCGGGTGCGATCCCGAGATGGTCCAGCACGAGTCGATCCTGGGTCGTCACGATCACCTGCCGTTCCTTCGCCAGCTCACACAGGAGGTCCCACACTTCGCGTGACCGGACCTCGTCCAGGTGAGTGAACGGCTCGTCGATCAGGAGCGGATGCCCTATGCCCTCGCCTGCCAGGAAGTCTGCGGCTCCGAGGCGGGTCGCCAGCAGCGCAGCGTGCTTCTCGCCGAAACTGAGCGGGGGCGAGTCAAGATCGACCTCTCTTCCGCGCAGCTCGATTCTGGCCGTCTCGAGGTCCCCATCGGCCTTCACCGGTCCGAGGTTGCCTTTTGAGATCCGGTCCAGCCGCCGATTCACACAAGCGATGAGTCGATCCTGATCCGAGGCGCGGAATTCCTCGTATGCGTCCCGGACCAGCTCCCACGCTGCACGGCGCACGACGACTTCATCCTCCGCTTCCCGGATCGCTTCGGTCAGCACATCTCGCTCCGTCTCCAGAGCGAATACGTCTTCCGAGGCCCGGTCCAGGTCCCGTAGCTCCAGATCCAGCCGAGTCTCCTCCTCGCGCAGATCCTCGCGGCGGGCGCGCCGTTCCTCACGCGCGGACTCCAGCGCCGGAACGGTCGCCTCGACTCCGGGCGGGAGCGGGGGAGCTGTGGGCTGCTCGCGGAGCTGCAGCTGCAGTCGGGCCAGCTCGGTGCGAGTCTCTTCCCGGGCCGCGTCCAACTCGCGTCCGGGGTCGGTCAGGTCGGTCTCGGGACGGCCAAGAGAGAGAGCCGCGTCGGCCACGGCGTCTGCCCAACGGTCACGCGCTCTGCGCAGGGAGGACCGTGCGTCCTCCTGGCGCTCGAAATCGCGCCGATGGCTCTCGAGCGTCTTCGGCGACAACGGCGGAGCCGGGAGTCCGGCGCTTAGCGACGTAAGGCTGGAGCGAACCGAATCGAGGCTCTCCTCCCATTGACGCCGCTGCGCCTGCCGCGCCGCCCCGGCCGTCGCGCGGCGTCGCTGCACGGCGTAGGCGGAGAGGGCTACCAGTCCGATCATGCCGAGGAGGGCACCCACTGAGGTCGAAGAAAGCAGCGCCGTCACCGCGCCGCCCGCGGCGATACCGGCGGCGGCGACCCCAAGTGCTCTGGGAGGCGGCTGAGCGAGATCGGCGGTCGGACACGGATCAGGGGCCTTCCTCTCCAGCTCTTCGGCACGGTCCCAGAGGGCGGCGGCCCGACCGACCCTCGTCTCGAAGTCCGCCGGATAGGAGCCCCGGGCCTCGGCCGCCGTCGCCTCCGCCTCGCTCCGCGCGAGTTCGGATTTCGCCTCGGCGACCCGCCGCAGCGACTCCGACAGAAGGCCAAGCCGCTCTTCCGCGCGCGTCTCTTCGGCCGTGAGGCTGCGGCGCTCGGTGATCGGTCGATAGGCGGCTTCCAGGAGCTCGATCTCTGCGGAGACCTCGCCGCCGTCGACGCGCAGCGCTTTGAGCCGGTCCAGCAGCGGCTGCCTTCTATCCCTTGCCTTCCGCGCGGTGTCCAGGCGAATCCGGATCGCCTCCTCCTCGGTGCGCAGGTTCTCGAGGACGCGCGGCCGGTTCTTTCGCCGGCCTCCGAGCTCCAGCGACTCCCGGGTCAGGTCCTCGAACGCTCCGCGCAACGTGCCCAGGGCGACCTCCACCTTCTGATGGGTGCCTGCGGCGGCGCGCAACAGCTCGTCGTCGAGCCGCGTATCGACCAGCTCTCCCTGGGCGATCCACGCGGTTCCGCGGTATGGCTCGAGGTTGCCGAACCCGATCCACTCCCGGAGAAGTTCCTGGTATCGCCGGCTCTCGGAGCGCACGCCGGCCGGGTTCCCGTCGCCGCGGAAGATCTCCTCACCCGATTCGCGGTTCGTTACGATTACCTCGTCACTGGCCAGGTCGCGGTGCACGGTGATGCGGGTCCCGGTCACGGAGCGCATTCGCACCTCGATCGCGGCCGGTCGCCCCGACCAGGGTCGGCGGAGTTCCAGGAGGCGTCTCTCCTCAGGTCTCCTGCGACTGAAGCCGTAAAGGCCTCGCAGGAGCGCTTCCAGCAGCGTGGTCTTGCCCGTGCCGTTCCGGCCGGCGATGACCGTCGGGCGATCGCCCTCTGAGATCACGAAGCGACCGGAATGCCTCCCGTACTCCAGGCGCACCTCCTCGATTCGCGGGGCGCTCACGTGGCCCCCATCGCTCGCAGCGCCTTGCGCAGAGCCCGTTCGCGAAGGTGAACCTCATCATCGTCGGCTGCTTGCCGAATGCGGTCCAGGCCGAGACGCGCCAGGTGGCCTATGACATCGTCGCGCGATGCCAGCTCGCCGAGACGTTGCGAATCGTAGTAACGAGTGCGATCCCGGACGCGTGCGTAGGGGAACCGGGCCAGCAGGCCGGCTTCGACCTTCTCCGGATCCAGGGCGAATTCCGTCTGACCCGTGAGAGTCACCACCGGCAAGGCTCCGGGCGCCGCGCCCGCGGCCACCCGCTCCACGACCTCCAGCTCGTCGGTGCAGGCGCTCACATCCAGGTCCGCCAGATCCTGCACCTCGGGCACGCCGGAAGACACGAGCTCGACTCGAGGCGGCTCCCCCGCGACGACTTCCGCACGCACCATCCCGTGGGGTCCGGTCTCGGTGTGGTCCAGCCCCGCGAACGACCCGCAGTAGCAGGCAGGCAGGGAACCGTCCGCAGCGAACTCCGCCGGCGGGCGAAACCGGTGGTAGTCGCCCAGCGCTACGTAATCCACCTCGAGGACGGCCAGGTCTTCCGGCGCGAGGCGGAGGGAGTTCCCCCCGGACCAGTGCGGCGCGTCCCGTACGGCTCCGTGGAGAAGCGCCACATGCACGCCTTCGGCCTCCGTCCGCCGGAAATCCGACAACGGGTCGGGATTGTGCGCGAAGTCGTACGCGAATCCGTACACGTGGAGAGGGCCGGCTTCGGTCTCGACGCTAACCGGTTCGCCCGGTTCGGGGCGGCTGAACACGTGCACCGGCTCGGGGAGGTCCGTGTAGGGCCCGGGGATGACCAGGGGATCGTGATTGCCGGGGACCGCGAACACAGCGGGCGTCACCTCGAGAAGGCGGCGAAACACCTCTCGCGCCTCAGCCGCGATCCTGTCGGACGGCCGAGCGCTGTCGAACAGATCTCCCGCAACCAGAACGGCATCGATCCCCTGCTCGGCAGCCACCTCGGGGACCTTGCGGAAAGCGGCCAGCACGGACTCGGCCCGATCCGCCGCATGCGGGCCGAACGAGGCGAACGAGGCGCCCAGGTGTACGTCGGCGAGGTGCAGGATTCGCATCATAGCGATTATCATAACCACTCGGGCCGACAGGGCCAGACTCGCTGCAGGCAGGACATCCGTGAGAGAGGACGGAAGATGAGCCACGGAGAACACAAGTCAACGGTCGTGATCACGGGTTCCAGCGGACTCGTCGGTTCGGCTCTCACCGACCTCCTGCTCGGACAGGGGTACGAGGTCCGTCGCCTGGTGCGCGGGACTGGAGCGCACCAGGCCCGCGAAGGTGTGACGACCGCGCCGTGGAGTCCCGCTCACGGGCAACTGGATCCGGAGTCCGTCTCGGGCTGCGAGGCCGTCGTGCACCTGGCGGGAGCCGGCATCGCGGACGCCCGTTGGTCGGCCGAGCGGAAGCGCGTGATACGAGAGAGCCGCGTCACGGGCACGGGCCTGCTTGCTCGTGCGCTGGCGGCAGCCGCCGATCCACCGCGTGTGCTGGTGAGCGCCTCTGCGACCGGATACTACGGGAGCCGGGGAGACCTCGTGTTGGACGAAGGAAGCGGTCCCGGTTTCGGTTTCCTTTCCGATGTGGCGCAGGACTGGGAGGCGGCCACGGCCCCGGCCAGCGAAGCGGGGATTCGTGTCGTTCACCTTCGAATCGGTGTCGTGCTGTCACCCAGGGGAGGGGCCCTCGCCCGCATGCTGACTCCGTTCAAGGCCGGCTTCGGCGGGCCGCTGGGCGATGGCAGGCAGTTCTGGAGCTGGATCGCGCTCGATGACCTGCTGGGGACCGTGCTCCATGCGCTGACGGAGGATTCCCTTCACGGGCCGGTCAACGCCTGTGCCCCCGATCCCGTTCGGGTTGCAGAATTTTCGTCCGCCCTCGGGCGAGTGTTGCGTCGGCCCGCCTTCCTGCGTGTCCCCGGTTTCGTCCTCAAGCTCCTGCTCGGCGAAATGGCAGATGAGCTGCTGCTGTCGAGCACCCGGGTTCGGCCCGCCAGGCTCCTGGAGTCCGGCTTCGAATTCCGCTTCCCGGAGCTCGAGATGGCGCTCCGTCACTTGCTCGACCGACCCGCGGGAGGTGCCCGATGACGGCCCACGGACGGAACGGCTCGATTCGGGTGGGGATCTCATCGTGCCTGTTGGGGCGGAAGGTCCGCTACGACGGCGGACACAAGCGAGATCGATTCGCCACCGATGTACTGGAGCCGTACGTGGAGTGGGTGCCGATGTGCCCCGAGGTGGAGATCGGCCTCGGAATACCGCGTCCTACGATCCGACTTCAGCGCGGCCCGGATGGAACCGCCCGACTCGTGATGCCATCCAAGGAGGAAGACCTCACGGATCGGATGCGCGGTTGGGCCGAGAAGAAGCTCGGGGCACTCGATGACATGGACCTGTGCGGGTTCATCCTGAAGAAAGACTCGCCGAGCTGCGGCATGGAGCGGGTCAAGGTCTACGACCAGAACGACGTACCGGCTCGCGACGGACGGGGCGTCTTCGCGGAGGTGCTTCTTCGCGAGGCGCCATACCTTCCGGTCGAGGAGGAGGGACGGCTCAACGACCCCCGTCTGAGGGAGAACTTCATCGCCCGCCTCTTCGCGATGCGGCGTTGGAAAGACATGGAAGGCGAAGGCGTGACGCGCGCTCGACTCATGGAGTTCCACGCCCGGCACAAGTTTCTGTGCATGGCAAGAAACCAGGCGGGCTCGCGACGTCTGGGCCGTCTGCTGGGCACGGCGCAGTCGGGTGATCCGGTCGAATCGCTGGCCGCAGCCTACCTGGAGGAGTTCACGGAAGTCATGCGGCGTCCCCCTTCCATTCGCGGGCACACCAACGTTCTCCAGCACATGGCGGGGTACGTTTCGGATGCCCTTGACCGAGCTGACCGCGCCGAGCTGTCGGATGCGATCCACTCGTATCGGCAGGGCCTCCTTCCACTGATCGTGCCGGTGACGCTACTTCGCCACCACGTGCGACGTCAGGAACAGCCCTACTTGCTCGAGCAGGCGTACCTGTCTCCCCATCCGCACGAGCTCATGCTGCTGAATCACGTGTGATCCTCGGGCGCGTCCATCGTTCCCCTGATGAACCGGTCGATCCTGGCCCGGTTCAGCTCCGCGTCCCGCTCGCCAAGCTCGATGAGGTCGGAGAGGAATTGCGGCACGAAGAGCAGATAGGACAGCAGATCCGAGCCCGATCCGCGTCGAGTCCCGAGGCCGCGAATGAGGTGACGCAGCGTGCGGGGAAGCTCGCGCTCGTAGCGTGAGGCCATGCGACCGATGTCCCGAGATGGCCGTATCACCAGCAGCTCGACCTCGCGCTCCGCGACCCGCCAGCGGTCCTTGGGCTCGATACGGCGCAGGAGCTCATTCACGCGCTCCAGCTTCTCCGCGTCGGAGTCCAGTTGATCCAGGAAGATGGAGTTGAGCATCAGGCCCAGGATCCGCGCCGTGCTCGGGTAGGAGTCGGAGCCCAGGTCACCGGATTCGCCCGGGATGAACCGCGGGGAAATGGCCAGCAGACGATCCGCGCCCAGGTGAATTGCCGGCGAGAGCGGGTGGGTCTGGCGGAGGCTGCCGTCGCCGAAGTACTCACCGTCCACGGACCAGGCCGGGAAGAAGAGGGGGATCGCGGCGGATGCCAGCACGTGGTCCACTCCGATCCTCCCCGGCCGGGACTCCCGCCGGAAACGACTCCACATCTCCGCCTCCGGGGGCCCCTGGACGAAGGTGACACAGCTGCCGGTCCGATAGGACGTCGCGGAGATCGCCAGGGCCTCGAGCCGCCCCTCCTCGATGTTGGCCGCGATGTCCGCGGGGTCGATCAGCTCGGCGAGAAACCTCCGAAGCGGCTGCGTGTCGGCCAGCCCCCGGACCGGCGGCGCGATACGGGCGCCTCCCGAGATCACGGTACCGGTGACGCGCACCGCGTTACCGAGCATGGACGGCAGATCGGTGCGCATCACTCGTGACGTGGACAGGCTCGACCAGCGATCGGCGAGAGAGTCGGCAGCGGCCTGAAGGTCACCGCGGAAGCTGGCGATGAAGGCAGCGTTGATCGCTCCGGCAGAGACGCCGGTGATGATCGGAAGCCGCAGCTCGGGATGGCGCCGGGCGATGTGTCTTAGCACTCCCACCTGATATGCGCCGCGCGCACCGCCGCCGGACAGCACGAGGGCGGGGCCGGCCACGGTCAAACCGTCTTCAGCAGGGAGCGGTGCCAGGTTACGCCGGCCGGAGTTTCGAAGCGCCCCTGCCGGACGTCCGCGAGTCGTCCGACGGTAAGGTCGAATACAAGGGTCTCACCCGACACGCTTCCGGCACGGGCGTCCTCGGCGAACTCGGCGCGCGAGACCATGCCCACCGAGCCATCGGCGGCACGGAACCAGACGGGGAGTGAATCCAGGAAGTCGGTGTCCAGCCGTGTCCCGAGGGCCCTCAGCTGGCTCATCAGGGCGTCGATGGAACAGCCGGAGGCACCGGTGAGGGACTCGTCCACGGCGACGAGCAGGAATCGGTCGTGCGTCAACGCGAACCCGGCCCGCAGGTCTCGCCTGTGCGCCGTCCACTCCTCGACGAAACGCTCCATGTCATGACGCACGCTCTCCACCTCCGCGGCGTCGAGGGCTCGCGAGGCGCCGAAGCACCACAACCGGGCTTCGTCAGGTAGTGTGTCGAAGGGAACGAGACTCATCGGGAAACGGTCGTGCCGGGCGGCGCCAAGCGCAAGTCCGGCGCCGCCGGGGACCCTACTCGTATCTGAGGGCTTCGATGGGGTCGAGACTGGCTGCCCGCCGCGCCGGCCACGCACCGAAGAAGAGCCCCACGATGGCCGAGAAGGCTACCGCCATTCCCACCGCTTCCGGAGAAACCGATGTGCTCCAGTTGGCCAGGTTGGCCAGCGTCCGCGAGGCTCCGAATCCCACGGCGATTCCCACGAGGCCGCCCACGAGGCACAGTACGAGCGCCTCGAGGAGGAACTGGGTCAGGACCTGACGCCGGGTAGCGCCCATGGCCATGCGAATCCCGATCTCCCGCGTGCGCTCGGTCACGGACACCAGCATGATGTTCATGATCCCGATGCCGCCGACGAGGAGACTGACCGCGGCGATCCCCGCCAGGAGGAACGTGAACGTCTGGGTTGCCTCCTGCATCGTTCCCATCAGCTCCGCGCGGTCCTGCACGTAGAAGTCGTTGTCGGTGCCCACGCGCAGCTTGTGCTCACGGCGCATCACCTGCTCGATCTGCGCCATCGCGGCCGTCTGCGAATAGTCGCTCGAGACCTTCACGTTGAACGATCCGATCCGGTCCGACCCCATGACACGAAACTGGGCGGTCTCGATCGGGATGAAGATGCGCTCGTCCTGGTTGAACCACCCGGATCCACCCTTGGCCTCGAGCACCCCCACGACCTCGAACGTCACGTTACGGATCGTGATGCGCTGCCCGAGCATCTCCAGCGGCGTGCTCTGGAACGTCTCGGCAACTGCCCCGCCCAGTACGGCCACGCGCCGCCGACCCGCGTTCTCCTCGTCGGAGAAGAAGCGCCCGTATTCGACCTGGTAATTGTTCAGCTCGGCGAAGTTGGCGCTGGTGCCCGTCACCCTCATGTTGGCGTTGGATCGTCCGAACTCGATCTGGGCATTCGAGACCATTTCCGGCGCCGCCATCAGGATCGCGTCGGCTTCTCTTTCGACCGCGTACGCATCCGTCACGTACATCCGAGCGCTCGAGGAGCGCACGCCCCGGTGCCACCCCTGGCCCGGGCGGACGGTCAACACGTCGGTTCCCAGCGCCTGCAGCTGGCTCTCCACAGACTGCTGGGCCCCGGTGCCGAGCGCGACCATGGTGATCACGGCGCCGACACCGATCACGATCCCGAGCATGGTGAGCAGGCTGCGCATCTTGTTGGCCCCGATCGCCTGCAGGGCGACGCGTATGATCTCGAGAATCAGCATCGCGCGTACCTTATCTCCCCATACCGGGCATCGAGGTGCGCCGACGCATGAACTCGAGCATCTCGCTCTGCTGGACCAGTCCCTGCGGAACCTGGAAGACGACATCGCCCTCTTCGAGGCCCGCGATGACCTCCGTATAGTCCCAGTCGGAAAGACCGATGGTGATCGGCTTCAGCGTCAGCTGTCCCTCGGGCGTCTCCACGAATACGAACGCCGGCTTCGGACTCGCCGGGTCCGCCCGCTCGGCGCGCTCGCGGGCTTCGCGCATCTGCTGGAACATCGCGAACATGCGCTGCCGCTCGCCCGGGCTGAGGTTCTCCATCAGCTTTCGGCGGTCTTCCCGTGACATGGCCTGGATCTCCTCCATGCTCGGAAGGCCTGATTCCTCTGATTCGTTCGCTTCTTCGGTCGTATCGTCGGCCGGGCCGTCGGCTGCCTCGGTCGCCTCGGTCGCCTGGGCGGCGGGTGCTTCCACCCGCTGCTGCAGCAGCTCGGAGTCGAGCCCCAGCGCATCCACCAGCTCGCGGGCTTCATCGACCGTCTTGATGCCGCTGTTGGCCAGCGCGAGGACGCCTTCCCTGGCTCCGACCTCGATCTCCACGTCCGCGTTCATGCCTGGCTTCAGCAGACCTTCGCGGTTCTGGATGCGGGTCAGCACGGCGAACAGCGTGACGTTCTGCTCCACCACCGCCTGCGGCTCGATTTGCAGCACCTGACCGGTGAACTCCCGGTCCGGGTAGGCTTCGACCTTGATCTTGGCCTGGAGCCCGGCCTGGATGGCACCGATGTCCGTCTCATCCACCAGCGTCCGCACCTGCACCTCGTTCAGATCGGCCATGCGGAGCAGAATGGTACCGCCCGTGACTTCCTTCGCCGACGTGATGATCTGCCCTTCCTCGACCGTCTTCTCCACCACCGTCCCGGAAATGGGCGCGCCCACGGCGACGTCATTGAGACGATCTTCGGCCAGCTCGAGGTTGGTCTCCGCCTTGACCAGTGCAGCTTTGGCGTTGGCGTCCTCGAGCAGGGCGTTCTCGTATTCCTCCTCGGTGACGACCTGCGAATCGCGGAGATCCGTGGTCCGCTCGAGCTTTCTCTGCGCCACCGTGTAGCGTGCTCGGGCGACGTCGAGTTCCGCGACAGCCTGATCGTGCGAGTTCCGGACGTCGCGCGGGTCGATTCGAACGAGCAGGGCGCCTCGTTCCACGTTGTCCCCGAGCTCCACCGCCACCTGGCGTACCTCTCCCGATGCCTGGGACTTGACATCGATCACCCGGATGGGCTCGATCGTCCCCGTCGCCGCGACGGCGGACGTGATGTCCTTGACCTCCGCCGCGGTGCTCGTCAGGCCCATTGCGGGCTCGTCGGCCGCGCTCGTACCGCACGCGGCAAGCGCCGCGCCGAGCAGCACGACCGCGACTGCGGACACCATGGATCCTGCGTTCCTCTTCTTCATCATCTTGATCATCTATCTCCGGTCCGTCGTATGGTTCGGTTATCTGAGGTTGGCGCCGAGGAGGGCCTCGAGCCGGGCGAGGCCGAGCTGGTACTCGAATCGTCGGCGGATGACATCGACCTGGGCCTGGAGCAGGGTAATCTGGGCGGCCTGCAGGTCGAGAATGGTGGCGAGTCCGAGG
>JAMJQR010000042.1 GCA_023554335.1 Candidatus Benthicola marisminoris | reverse complement strand
ATGCTCGAGGCCGAGTCGGTTCGAGCGCGGGAGGCCACCGGCCGGAACTGAGACACAGCGGGCGCTACGGGTCGATTCGGGCGCTTCGCAGTCGGTTCGCGTTGCTCACCACGGTGATCGAGCTGAGCGCCATCGCCGCTTCGGCCAGGATGGGGTGAAGGAGGCCGAGGATCGCGATGGGTATGGCGATGGTGTTGTAGAAGTAAGCCCAGAACAGGTTCTGCCGGATCTTCCGGAACGTCGCGCGCGACAGGAGAACGGCTCGCACGACCGCGGTGAGGCTGCCCTGTACCAGGGTCATGTCCGCTGCTTCGATCGCGATGTCGGTGCCGGTGCCGATCGCGATGCCGACATCGGCCTGCTTGAGAGACGGAGCGTCGTTGATCCCGTCTCCCACCATCGCGGTCACCAGGCCCGCGTCCTGCAGCTCGCGGATGGCTTCCACCTTCCCGGCTGGCAAGAGGCCGGCTCTCACCTCCTCGATGCCCACGTCCTCGGCCACGGCCAGCGCCGTGCGCTCGTTGTCTCCCGTGAGCATGACGGTTCGAAGCCCCAGGGCCGACAGGTCCGCGATGGCCTGCCGGCTGTCCTCCTTGATCGGGTCGGCGACGGCGAGCACGCCGATGACCCGGTCGTCTCGAGCCACGAGCATCGCGGTGCGACCCCGGGCCTCGAGCGCCGCCGCGGCTTCGGCAAGCGACCGCGGGTCCATGCCGAGTTCGCGGACCCACCTTTCGCTTCCCACGATGACGGCGTGGCCGCCGACCGTGCCGCGCACCCCGAGACCGGTGACGGCCTGGAAGCCGGTGACAGGCGCGAGCTCAAGACCGCGCTCAGATGCGGCGCGCACGATTGCCTGACCCAGGGGATGTTCGGAGCCGTGCTCCACTGAAGCCGCGACGCTCAGAACCTCCTCCACGCTCGCTTCGGAGTCCGGAACGACGTCCGTCACCGTCGGCTGTCCGCTGGTCACCGTGCCCGTCTTGTCGAGCACGATGAGGTCCGCTGCCTCGAGCGTCTGGATCGCCGCGCCATCCCGGATCAGGATCCCGTTTTCGGCCCCCAGTCCCGTTCCCACCATCAGCGCGGTCGGCGTCGCGAGACCGAGTGCGCACGGGCAGGCGATGACGAGGACGGCCAGGGCCGCGAACAGCGCCAGGGACACCGGGCCGAGGTCGGGCTGAACCCACGGAAGGAACCTCGAGGCCTGGTCCACCACGGAGTGAAAGACCGACGGAAACAGCAGCCAGCCGACGAGCGTCCCGAATGCGATCGCGAGGACGACCGGGACGAACACGGCCGTGACCCGGTCGGCGAACTCCTGGATCGGCACCTTGCTTCCCTGGGCCTGCTCGACCATCCGGACCACGCTGGCCAGAAAGGTGTTCTCCCCCACGCCGGTAGCGCGCACGTGTAACAATCCCTGGCGGTTCACCGTCGAGCCGATGACCGCGTCTCCCTCCTCCTTGTCCACGGGCATCGACTCTCCCGTGGCCAGGGACTCGTCCACCGCGCTGTGACCCGACTCGACGACTCCATCGGTAGGGATCTTCTCACCGGGGCGCACGACCATGACATCGCCGACCGCGACGGAAGCGACCGCTACCTCGACCTCCCGACCGTCGCGCAGGATCCTCGCGGTGCGCGCCTCGAGCGACAGGAGCTTCTGTATGGCCGCCGACGTGCGGCCCCGGGCACGGGTCTCGACGAACCTGCCGGTGAGGTGGATGGCCATGATCATGGCGCCCACCCCGGCGTAGTTCATGATCATGGGACCGGCCCCGAAGAAGTGTGGCAGGCCACCGAGGCCGGTGAGCACGGCCGCCCCGCTCCCCAGCGCGATCAAGCTGTCCATGTTCGGTCTGCGCCCGGCCAGGGCACGCAGGCCGCTCGCCATGGTATCGCGTCCCGGACCGAGCAGGACGGGGAGAGCGAGGACGACCATGCCGAGGTGGAAAGACACGGCGCTGGGCCACGGGGTCCCGAAGAACATTTCCGGGATCATCCAGATCATGATCGGGACCGTCAGGGCCCAGGCCGTGACCATGCGTCGGCGCGCTACCGCGACCTTTTCCGCATCGCGCCTGAGCCTCTCTCGCTCCCTCTCGGCCCGATCCTCCAGTGGATTGCGCTCGACGAGGGTGAAGCCCGCGTCCGCCACCGCGCGCTGCAACGACTCGAAGGACACCGATGGATCGACGTATCGGACAGTGGCGGTCTCCGCCGGAAGGCTGACCGCAGCCTCCACGCCATCCACCCGGTTGAGGGCGCGTTCGACGGCCGCGCTGCAGGCGCCGCAGTGCATTCCCTCGACCGGATAGACCTCGACGGTCGCACCTCCGGCCGCAGCAGTACGTTCCGTTGTGAGATTGTCTGGCATGTACCCGTCCGGACCTCGGTTCGGTCAAGCACGCCGGCGCAGTGCGCACAGCGTGATGACTGCAACTCCATGGTACCCGTGCGGGTTCCACACGGACAGCCTCGGCGTTAGACTCATGGCATGTTCAAGAAGCTGAGGGAAGCCATCGAATCGGCTCTGGATTCGCTGGAAGGGCACTCGGGGGATTCGACTCGCGAGGACGTGGAGAAGCTGCTCGACGGCATGCGCGAGGAGCTGATCGATACCAAGGCCCGCATCCCCGTCCTCGAAGCCGATCTCGGGAAGCTGCGCCTTTCGCACGAGCGAGAGGTCAAGCTGGCGGAGGACTGCCATCGGCGGGCGGTGCAGGCCCAGGAGATCGGGGACGAGGAAACCGTCGAGGTCGCTCTCCGTTTCGAAGCGAAGCATCGCGTGGCCGTGGACGTCTGGGTGCAGAAGATCGAAGCCGCGGAGGCCGAGCTCTACATGCAGCGCCAGACGGTGGAGGAGCAGACCCAGCAGCTCAAGGAGGCCCGAGCCCGCAAGGACCTCCTTGCGATCCAGGCCCGGAGAGCCGGGAGCACGGAACGAATGCGGGGCGGCGGACGCTCGAGCGCCGACGAGTTCGACCGGCTGGCGGAGGAAATCGAGCGGGAAGAGGACCTCGGCGCGGCGAGCCGTCGCGTGGATGATGACCTTCTCGACGACGATCCCCGGGGCCTCTCCCGTGATGAGCTGGCGGAGCTCCAGCTCGAGGAGCTGAAGCGGCGCATGAAGGAAGACGCCTGACGCTCAGGCCTGGACGCTGCGAGTCAGCAGGTCGATCTGCTCTTCCCTTCCCATCACGATCAGCACGTCCCCGGGCAGGATTCGGTGCTCCGGTCCCGGGTTGTAGACCCACTGGCCGTCACGTCCGGGCGTGTCGGCGTGCTTGGCGGCGATCACGATCAGTCCCGTCTTGTTCGGAATTCTGGCTTCGGCGAGGGTCTGCTCCTTGAAGGCGGATCCTTCCGGGACGTGCACTTCCTCGAGGCGAAGGTCCAGGTTCTCGCTCCGAGTGGCGATGTCCAGGAAGCTCACTACCTGCGGCTGCAGCAGCATGGCGGCCATCCGCATACCCCCGCTCAGGTTCGGGCTTACGACGTGGTCTGCGCCGGCCACGTACAGCTTCTGGAGCGTCTGTTCGTTGTAGGCCCGGGCCACGATCGTGAGCCCCGGTTGCAGGTCTCGCGCGCTCAGGCACACGAAGAGGTTGTCGGTGTCCGCACTCAGGCAGGTCACCAGGCCGGCCGCCGTGCCGATTCGAGCCTTGACCAGCGACTCGTCATTGGTCGCATCCGCTTCCACGACGAGGAGGTCGGGGAACTCCTCCCGGAGCGCCCCCACCCGTTCCGCGTCGCGTTCCACGATCACGAACTCCTTGCCCGCCGCCTGGAGCTCCCGGGCGACCTGTCGGCCGGTCCGGCCGGCGCCGCACACGATGTAGTGATCCTTGAGCATATCGATTTTCTTCATAGTGCGTCGCGTGAGGAAGACGTGAGCGAGATCCATCTCGACGATGACCGAGGTTACGAGCGCGAACCAGACACCGAGCAGCGTGAGTCCGCCGCCGATCAAGAAGGCGGCGAGAATCCGGCCGCCGGTCTGTAGATCGTGGACCTCCTCATAGCCCACGGCCGAAAGCGTGATGACCGTCATGTAGAAGGCATCCGACAGGTCATACTCGGGGAGCGTCAGGAATCCCAAGGTCCCGACGACCACGAGGATCGCGGCGCCTCCGAACAGCCAGGCAAACCGCCTCCTGAACCGGTTCATCTGAAGGTCGCCGGGCGTCAGTGCGGGAGACATGGCAGCAATATAGGGGCGACGACTCCGACCCGTAACTCCGTCCGTCCGCAGAAGCCGTCAGGGTGCTCCCCTTGCCCCGTCCCGGACCCCTGCGGACGTTGGGGCAGAGCACGAAACCGGGGACCCTGATGGAGTGCGCGCGAGATGAACCGGACGGAAATGACGGAAGCGCTGGCTCGCTCGACCGGCCTGTCGAAGTCGGACGCTGCGCTCGCGGTAGAAGGTCTGTTCGACCCGCGGAACGGGGTAATCGCCCGGGCCTTGAGGAGAAGACGGACCGTCCGGATCACGGGTTTCGGCACATTCTCTCCGCGCAGAAGGGACGCGCGCCTGGGTCGAGATCCCCGCACGGGAGACCCGATTCGGATCCCGGCCGGGACGGCCATCTCCTTCCGGGCCGGACGACCGCTTCGCGAGACGCTGGGCTGATCCCGGTCAGCGACCCCGATCGTGCTTCACGGTGACCTCCCGTCCGCGAATCGCGGTGCCGTTGAGCTTCTCGATCACCCGATCCACGACCTGAGAATCGATCTCCACCAGTGAAAAGCTGCCGCGGATCTCGATCTTCCCGATCTGCGCCCCCGCGATGCCGGTCTCGCCCGTGATGGCACCCACCAGGTCCCCGACCCGTACCGAATCGCGATTGCCGGCCCCGATGAAGACCCTGGACCAGGCCCCACGGGCGCCCCGGTGCGTCCCCGATGCAGGCGGCGTCTCGGCTCCGCGGGACGGCTTCTCGGCGCCGCGGGACGCCGCCTCGACGTCGGGCCACGGTCGCACCATCGAGTCACCGCCTCCAGATCGACGCAGGAGATCTGAGAGGGCCGCAGCCACCCTGGCGGTTCCGAATTCCTGGACCAGAGGATGAAGGACGAGCAGCTCGGCGTCCGTTCCGCCTCGCTCGATCCGCGCCCGCACGATCGAACGATACCGGCCAAGCAGGTCGAGCTCCGTCGTGGGCACCCGGCCCGGAGCATAGCGAAGCGTGGAGCCGGCCCTCCGGGCAAGGATCTCCAGCTGAGACGCATGCGAGGAATCCACGATGGCCACGGCTCGCTCGCCGGGTGCGGCAGCGAGGACATCGAGTGACAGCGGAAGCCCGAACCACACTCGCAACGGGGCCGCCCCCTCATCCGCCTCCGGAGCCGTCGCAAGGACGTCCCACGGCTCTACCGCGTCCCCGATCGCCAGGCCGTGGCTCGCGAGGGCCGCCCGGACGAGCGGGATCGATGCCAGGGAGCGGCAGCGCACGCCCACCTCGCTCGCGCCTGCGACCGAGTCCACGAGGGCGCCGATGCGCTCCTCTACCGTGGCGCCCTGTACGACGGTGAGCTCACCGGGATGGGGGCCGTCGCCCGGGTCCGAGGCCTCCGCCCCGGCTTCATCGAACTCGCTCTCCGGCCATCGCCGCCCTCTGGGCAGCTGGCGGCGCACCAGCTCACGGAAATGGTCATCGACGCGACGCGTCACGGCGACGCGCCGCGCGCTTCCATCGAGCGTCTCGAGCACGGGACCGACGGAGGTCCATTCGTCGAGGTCCACCAGGTCGGCCACCCCGTCCAGAACCAACAGGCCCAAGCCGGCCAGACTCAACCGGCCCAGCCGGATCTCGGGAAGAAGCACGGACGGACGGGCGACCAGGCAATGCAGTGGCGTCGCCAGCGCGTCCAGACTCCCATCGGCCCGGAGCGGTGCGGTACCGACCCGAAGGCCCGCCGCTTCCACGGATCTCTGGATGGCCAGCGACACCTCGGCAGCGCGGTCCCGAGTCGGCACGAGCACAAGCGCCTGCAGGCCGGACGCCGCGTCGCATCCATGCGCCACGGCCATGGCGTACACGGCCTCGTCGCCGGAGCCGCGTCCCGCCGCCAGCGCCAGGTGGTGTCCCCGTTCGATCGGAGTGGCCGCCGCGGCGAGCACTTCGGGTACGTCGCGGAATCCGGTCCGGACGGCGATTTCCTTCAGGCTCTCATTGCTCGACATTCTCGCTGACACTCACTCTCTGTGCGGCTGGAGTTCGTCTCCGACGCGGTTGACGGGGCGCCCGGGCGAACCCTAGTCTACCCGGCGCTCCAAGCGTCCAACCCACCCCCGAACGGAACGACATGACCCGGTTCGCCGTCTTGCCGATCCTGGTGTCGCAGACCGTCGATAGTGCACTCCTCGCGCGGGTGACCGCGGTCCGGGACGTGGTTTGGGGCGTACCGCTCATCGTACTGCTCGTGGGGACCGGGCTATATCTAACCCTGCTGCTCCGGGGCCTGCAATTCCGCAAGCTGGGGCACGCCCTGTACCTCGCCCTGTTCAAGCGGACGGAAGAGGGCGCCGACGGCGACATATCGCACTTCCAGGCCCTGATGACGGCGCTCGCCGCCACGGTGGGCACGGGGAACATCGTCGGCGTGGCCACGGCGATCTCCGCGGGTGGACCGGGGGCGCTGTTCTGGATGTGGGTCACCGGACTCGTCGGAATGGCGACAAAGTACTCGGAGGCCGTGCTGGGCGTTCGTTTCCGCGAGACCGACGCGCGGGGCGAGAAGTCCGGCGGTCCCATGTACTACCTGGAGAACGGAATACGCTGGGGAAGCCTCGGGCGCATCCTCGCCGTCAGCTTCGCTCTCTTCGCCACGGTCGCCGCCTTCGGAATTGGCAACGGTGTGCAGTCCAACTCCGTGGCCGAAGCCGTGAGCAACGCCACCGGTTTTTCCCGCCTCACGGTCGGTCTGGCCACGGCTTTCCTCGTGGCGACCGTGATCCTCGGGGGCGTGCGGTCGATCGGACGCTTCACCGGCGTGTTCGTGCCCTTGATGATTCTGCTCTACATGGGGGCGGCTACGCTCGTGCTCATCCTCAACGTGGAGCGCATCCCCGACGCGTTCCGCCTGGTGTTCGACCACGCGTTCAGCGGCCAGGCCGCGGCGGGTGGAGCCGTCGGGTACACGATCGGCCAGGCCATCAGGAACGGCGTCTCTCGCGGGGTGTTCTCCAACGAGTCCGGCCTCGGGACCGGTGCGATCGCGGCAGCGGCGGCGCAGACACGGGAGCCGGTCCGCCAGGCCCTGATCTCGATGACGCAGACGTTCATCGACACGCTCGTGGTCTGCACGTTCACCGGAATCGTGATCCTGTCGACGGGAACGTGGGAGCTTGGACTCGACGGGGCGACGATGACCCAGCAGGCGTTCTCCACGGGACTGCCCGGACAGTGGGGGCAGAACCTGGTCGCACTGTGCCTCAGCTTCTTCGCCTTCAGTACGATTCTCGGCTGGTCCTATTATGGAGAGCGGAACCTTCAGTACCTGGTAGGATCGCGAGCGATCGTTCCGTACCGCTTGCTTTTCGTGGCGGTCACGGCGCTGGCCGCGGTTCTGAAGCTGGATGTGGTCTGGCTGGTGTCCGACGTGATGAACGGACTGATGGCGCTGCCCAATCTGATCGGCCTTCTGCTCCTATCGGGCTTCGTGCTCCGCGAGACGCGGGCCTACTTCACCCGCCACGGCGACGGCGTCCCACGACCCTGACTGCTCAGTCCTCACACCCGTCCGCGGGCCGGAACTCAGCCTTCGAATGGGCGGTAGTGACCGAGGTCGTAAGCCCGGATGGAGAGGATCTCTCGCGGCCGGAATCCGATCGCCGCGAGAGTCGCGGCTTCGTCTCCCACCTTCCGCTCAGCGTACTCCACGTAGAAGTCCCGCGGGTCGTCGGTGTCCCGCAGCAGCATGGCGCGCAGTCCCGTTCTCTTGGCTTCTCCCACGCTCACGTCGGGAGCGAGCTCCGCCACGTGCTCCAGCCAGCGGTCGGGCATGACCAGCCGCACCGTGATCGTACCGTCGGTGGACCCGCTCATACGTGCTCCAGGGTGTACAGGAACCTCTTCGTGATATCGGTGACGTCGAGCCCGACCACCCGGTCCGTCG
>JAMJQR010000269.1 GCA_023554335.1 Candidatus Benthicola marisminoris | reverse complement strand
CGCCGCAGTGGCATCGCGAACCGCCTTCGCGCGATCGAGCTCTCCGATGTGATCGAGGAGCATCGCCGCCGTGAGGATCATGGCGATGGGATTGACGATCGACGGCTGCAGCTCCGCGTACTTGGGTGCGGACCCGTGCGTCGGCTCGAACACGGCGACCTCGTCACCGATGTTGGCCGAGCAGGCGAAGCCCAGTCCCCCGACCAGACCTGCGAAGGCGTCGGACACGATGTCGCCGAACATGTTTCCGGCCACGACGACCGAGTATGCCTCCGGGTTCTTGGTCAGCCACATCATCTGGGCGTCGATGTTGGTCGACCAGAGCTGGATGCCGGGATAGTCGGCCTGTGCCTTCCGGGCCTCTTCCTCGAGCATCCCCGAGGTCTCGCGCAGCACGTTGGGCTTCTCGCACACCGTCACCGACGGATAGCCGTGCCGGTCGGCGTACTCGAACGCGGCGCGGGTGATGCGGGCGCAAGCGCGCCGGGTGAAGATTCGGCTCGAGATGGCGAGGTCCGGTCCGGGCGTGTCCGAGAACCTCGCGAACTTGGGATGCGACTCGAACATTGCGCGCACGGCGGGCGGCGGGTCCGTCCACTCGACTCCGCCATACAGTCCTTCCGTGTTCTGGCGGAAGATCACAGCGTCCACGTTGGGCTCTTCCCAGCCCCCATCCGCGGTGCGCCGGATGAAGTTCAACGGGTTGCCGGCGAAGGACCGGCATGGCCGGATGGACACGTCCAGGTTGAAGCGCTGACGAAGTCCGACGATCGGGCTGTAGTACACCAGCCCCTGACCTTGCAGCTCCGGGCTTAGCTCGGCCGCCGCCTCGTTCTTCGGCTTGGAGGTGATGGCTCCGAACAACCCCAGACCGTGCTCGGCCAGCAAGTCGATGGTCCGCTCGGGAAGGGGATTGCCCTCCGAAATCCAGAATTCCCAGCCGATATCGCCGTGGACATAGTCCGCTTCGAATCCCACCGCGTCCAGGACCCGAATCGCCTCGGGAAGAACCGTCTGTCCGATTCCGTCACCGGGCATGGATACCACCGTTCGACGAGACATGGGTGCGCCTCTCCTGTGCTTATGCGTTGACTCCGAGCCGGGCTCGGACCTGGTTTTCGATTCCCCCCGCCACGACGAGCGCCTGGGGAACTGCACCCAGCGGGGTGAAGGTGAACGCCTGATCCCTCAGGGACACCGTGCCCCGGGCGAAGTCCACCATCAGGACATCGCCCGGAACCACGGTCGGCACGTCGGTCTCCGAGTGCAGGTGCTTCAGGTGGTCCACCAGCAGCGGGCACTCGATGCACACGAAACCGTTGTTGAACGCGTTTCGGAGGTAGGTCTGGGAGAAGCTGCCCGCGATCACCAGGGCGATCCCCGCGGCCTGCAGGGCCGTCGCAGCCTGCTCGCGGCTCGACCCGGTTCCGAAGTTGTATCCACCTACCAGCACGTCTCCGGGCTCCACGACGTCGGCGAACCCGGGGTCGTAGTTCCGCATCACGACGTCCGCCATCTGCTCCGCGGTCATTCCTTCCTGATAGGTGAAATCCTTCCCGTAGATGCCGTCCGTGTTGAGGTTGTCCTGCTGGACGAAGAGCAGCCGGCCCTCGTGCCTCTCGGGGAAGCCCGGCTCGATCTCGACCTCGGCGGGCTCGGGCTCCTCGGACGCCGTGAGACGGAACACGTAGACGGGGGCCTCATCAGAGGTAGCCTGCGGCGCCCTGATGTATCCGGAGGCGGCTGAAGCGGCCACCACCGCCGGGCTGGCCAGATACGCCTGCGCATCGCGGCTCCCCATCCGTCCCTTGAAGTTGCGGTTCGTAGCCGAGATCCCGATCTCGCCGGGCTCCAGCAGTCCCGTTCCGAGTCCGATGCAGGGGCCACAGCCAGGGGGGAGCGCCGTCGCCCCCGCCGAGATCAGCGTGTCCCAGGCACCGGACGCTTCTGCCTGCTCCTGCACCTCCCGGCTGGCGGCCGCGACGTACATCTCCACCCCGTCGGCCACCGTCTGGCCCTCGAGCACGGACGCCGCCGCTTCCAGGTCCTCGAGCCGGCTGTTCACGCAGGAAACCAGGTAGGCCTTCTGGATCGCGACCTGCTCCGCCTCGATATCGGCCAGCGATCTCATCACCTGGACCGAGTCCGGCCCCGAGACGTGCGGGGTGACCCGAGACAGATCGAGCTCGATGACCCCGGCGTAGCGCGCGGTCGAGCCAGGGCGCGGCGGGTCCAGCGTCCATTCCTCCAGCTCGGCCTCGCTGAACCGGTCGAAGGCTCCGGCCTCCGCCAGCGTGTCGCGCCGGTGGCGCAGGTAATCCAGGGTGACAGGGTCTACCGGAAACCAGCCCACCAGGGCTCCCCACTCCGTCGTCATGTTGGAGATACTGAACCGTTCGTCCATCGAGAGCCCGGCCACCCCCGGACCGTGGAACTCCACGGCTGCGTTCAGGACCTCCCCCCGGTTGTACAGGCCGCAGAGGGTAATGATGACGTCCTTTCCGGTGACCCCCTCCTGCAGCTCACCTTCGAGCACCACCTTCACCGTGCGTGGGATCTGCCACCAGAATTCTCCGGTGGCCCAGATCGCGGCAGCATCCGTACGCACCACGGGCGTGCCGAGGGCTCCAAGAGCCCCGTACATGTTGGAGTGCGAGTCGGACCCGACCACCAGGGCGCCCGGTACCACGTACCCGTGCGAGACCATGATCTGGTGCCCGATGCCAGTGCCGGCCGGGTAGAAGCGTATCGAATGCTCGGCCGCGAACTCTTCGATGCGGCGGTACTTGTCGAGGTTCGATTCGGTCGTGTTCTGTATGTCGTGATCGAGCACGAAGACCGGCTGTTCGGAGTCGGCCACCGCAGTCGCCCCGATGGACGCGAACTTCTTCATGACTGCAGCCGTGTTGTCGTGCGTCAGGACGTGCCGGGGTCTCAGCGAGACGACATCGCCAGCCCGGAGGGGCCTGGCCGGCCCCTCCATCAGATGGCTCTGGGCGATCTGCTCCACCATCGTCTGGCCCATCGTTACCTCCCGTGCTCAGCCGTTGGGCTACAGGTCCGTCGTGCACAGCTCCAGGAGTTCGGTCACGGAGTCCAGCTCATCGACTCTCCAAACCGCTTCCTTGAGGCGACGCGCCTTGTCACGCGAGAGCACGCCCTCCGCGAGGGCGTCGAACTTGCCCTCGATCTCGTCCTCGGTCAGCGGGTTCCGCGGATCTCCCTTCGGATAGTCCAGCTCCATGCCGACCTGGCGACCGTCCGTCGTGTCGATGGTGACCCCGACACGCTGGAGCTCGGGAAAGACCTTCTCGATCTCCGGGTCCGCGATCACCTCCACCTTGTGGAGCTGTTCGCGAATGCGGGGATCCATGATCTTGTCGGGCTCGAACTGCGCCGGCGTGACCTTTCTCTCGACCACCGCCGCGGCGATGACGTACGGCAGACTGTGGTCCGCCGTCTCCTTGCTCCTCGGGTCGTACTTGGTGGGGTCGGCCAGGATGTCCGCTGCCCTGGCCAGAGACCGAATGCGGATCTTCGCCACGTCCTCCGGCACCAGGTCGTTCTCCTCGACCAGCTGAAGGACCGCCGAGATCGGCGCGTGGGTGAGCGCCTCGGTCGGGAAGTACTTCATCCCGCAGCGCTCGATTCGCCAGGAGTCACCGAGACCGTCGGTGAGGATCTCCAGCTTCCACTCCGGGCCCATGCAGTGAACGAGTCCTTCCTTGCCATCGATGACGTGCTCGGGACCCGTGTAGCCCTTCTCCGCGAGGAGGGCCGCCATGACTCCGGCCTCGGTGGCCATTGGATCCACGGTATTCTTCATCATCGTCAGCTTGCCCGCGGTCACCGCGCCCAGTGTCCCGGAATGGGAGGCCGAGATTCCTATGGCGTGCTGAATCTTCTCCCACGGGAGGTCGAGCATCCGGCCCGCCACGATCGGCGACACGAATGCCGTCAGCGTGCCGTGATGCCAGCCGCGCTCACGAATTCCGGGGAACGCCGCCTCGCACAGCCGCATTTCGAACTCGTGCCCGAGCACGATTCCGAGAATGAGTTCACGTCCGCCCTTGCCCTGTCTCTCGGCACAGGCGAGTGCGGCGGGGATGATGTCAGAGGGGTGTGACGGGTCCTGCTGCCAGTAGATGTCGTTGTAGTCCATGACGCGGACCATCAGCGCGTTCGCCAACGCGGCAGACACGACGTCGAACTTCGAACCGGAGCCGATGACCGTGGCCGGTCCCGGTCCGGCGACCTCATCCAGGACGTCCAGGGCGATCTCCACGTCCTCCTGCTGGTAGCCGCCCAGCGCACACCCGATGGAGTCGAGCAGGTACCGGCGGGCCTCCTGGATCGCCCGCTCGCCGATGTCTTCGTACTGCAGGTTGGCGGCCCACTGCGACATCGTGGCCGTGATCGTTTCCGACATTTGGGAGCCTCCTTATCCGTTGCCGGGGCCCTGGGGCCTGGTCAGAACGTCAGGTTCTTGAATGGCAGATAGCTCATGAAATCGGCGTGGTGTACGATGGTCGCCTCGGTCGTCCGCTTGACCAGGTCTCCCTCCGCCGCGTGCGCCGCGATGATGTGGCACACGTCGTCCGGAACGCCGCACTCGAGGGCCACGGCGACGCCGGTAAAGGGGTGCCGCAGGGCCCGGCCACGGGCACTCTGCACGGCCTCTCCGTCCACCTTCTCGTACTCCAGGACTTTCCCCACATCCGCCAGGATGGCTCCCGCGATTACGGTGTCCATGTCGATTGGGAGCGCGTGGCCGAGGAACTCTTGCATCGCTTCGGCCGAGCGACGCGCGATGTGGACCACGCAGCGTTTGTGCTCCATGAAGGTGGCAGGGCAGTTGGGGACCAGCAGCGTGAACGGGATCTCCTCGAGGTCCCGCGGATCGAGTGGGCTTCTCTCCATGCTCCGGACCCAGGTCTCCGTCACAGCTTCCCGCAGACCCTCGTCCTCTATCCATTGGATTTCGGGCCACAGGCCCTCGACGGCATCTCGCATCGGTCTTCTCCGCGCAAGCTTCGGGTTGGTCATCATGCAGCGATTGCACCGGTCGCTACCCACTTTGAAGGTGCACGAAGCGTACCGCGCCGCTGGTCCATGGTGCCGGGAATACGAAACTGTAAACTACTGATAATAAATCAGATACGAAGTTGGCATACACGTGGTCGTCGCACGCTGGAAGCCCGTGAACAACGCCCCGGCCAGGATCGAGACAAAGCGTCCCACTGCGGGACGGAGTCGCGGTGTCGGGGCCGGCGGGGTCGGCGACGGAGGCCTGTCTGCTGGCATGCCGATTGCCTCCCTGTCGACCTGCATTCTTGGCGCAGGTCCACCCTCAGGAGAGAGACACCATGTCCGTCCAGTTGCCCGAGCCACGTTACAGGGGACCCCTGTCCCTCGAGGAGGCGATTCGAGCCCGCCGCTCGGTCCGTGAGTTTCGTCCGGAGCCGCTCACCGCAAGCGAGATCTCCCAGCTCCTGTGGGCGACCCAGGGCGTTACCGGGGAGCAGGGATATCGCGCCGCCCCATCAGCGGGCGCGTTCTATCCCCTCGAGGTGTACGTCCTCACGAGCGAGGGCCTCGATCATCACGAGGTGGAGGAGCACGCCCTCCGCCGGGTGGCGGCTGGAGACACCCGGGCGGAGCTGCGATCCGTCTCTTTCGATCAGTCCTGCATCACGTCGGCTCCGGCCGTCTTCGTGTTCAGCGCCGTGTACGACCGTACGTGCCGCGAGTATGGAAGTCGCGGCCGGATGTACGTGCACATGGACGTGGGCCACGCGGCCCAGAACCTCCTCCTTCAGGCGGAGGCCATGGGTCTGGCGGGGGTACCGGTCGCGGCGTTCGATCCTGCGGAAGTGTCCCGGATACTCTCTCTTCCCGATGAAGAGGACCCGGTGTACCTGGTGCCCATCGGACGATCGGCGTAGGTCGATCGCGACGGAACGCGCCGGCGCCCGCGAGCCGGTATATTCGGGGTAGTTTCCTTCCCGTCCACGTGAAGCCACCGGAGGCTCCATGATCGCAACGTTCGCCCGGGTGAGGCGCCCGGGGCTCCCCGCCGTGTTCGCCGTCCTTCTTCTTCTCGCGCTTTCCGTCGCGGCTCCGAACCAGGGCGCGGCCCAGGAAGTCGATCTGGAGGCGCTGGACCAGTGGATCGAGGCTGTGCTCGAGGACTGGCCCACGCCCGGACTCGCCGTGGGGATCGTTCACGGTGACAGCCTGGTGTTCGCCCGCGGCTACGGCGTGCGCGATGTCCGAACCGGAGAGCCCGTGGACGAGCACACCCGGTTCGCCGTCGCGTCGAACTCGAAGGCGTTCACGGCAGCTGTCCTGGGGTTGCTGGTGGAGCAGGAGCGCCTCGATTGGGACGACCGGGTGATCGACCACCTGCCGGACTTCCAGATGTGGGATCCTTGGGTGACGCGGGAGATCAGGGTGCGCGACCTCCTCACGCACCGTAGCGGCCTGGCCACCTTCGGAGGGGATCACCTGTGGATCGGGGCTTCGAACGGCCGCGAGGAGATCATTTCCCGCATCCGGGACATGGAGCCCGTGGGACCGTTCCGCGCATCGTTCCACTACCAGAACTTGATGTTCCTGGTCGCCGGGATGGTGGGGCAGGCGGTGGGCGGTGAATCCTGGGACGAGGCGATCGCCGCGGGGATCTTCGAGCCTCTCGGGATGACCGAGAGCAACACGTCCGTACTCGACCTCGCTGGGCTCGAGAACGTCGCGTCGGCGCACGAAGTGGTGCAGGGCGAGCTCCGCGTGGTGGACTACGACAACGTGGACGGCGTGGCTCCGGCTGCAGCCATCAACTCCAACGTGGTGGACATGGCGCGCTGGATGCGCGTCAATCTGAACGAGGGCGAGTACGAGGGCCGGCGCCTGTTCGACGTCCGGACGGCGAGGGAGATGCAACGGATCCAGTACCCCCTGGGGGTCTCGACCTGGGCGGCCGAGAACCTCGGTCGCCGGTTCAACGGATATGGCCTGGGGTGGTTCGTGTCGGACTACAGGGGCCGCAAGGTCGTGAGCCACTCGGGCGGACTGACGGGGATGATCTCCCTTCAGACGCTTCTCCCGGAGGAGGGCCTGGGTGTGATCGTGCTCACGAACTACGCTCCCTCCGCACCGACGCGCGCGATCACCTACCGCATCCTGGACGCATACCTGGGCGAGCCCGTGCGGGACTGGAACGAGATCCACCTCGAGTTCCGCCGGCAGGGAGAGCAGCGCGCCGCGCAGCGCGAGGAGAGGCTCCAGGCCTCCCGGGTTGCGGGCACACAGCCGTCGCTGCCGCTGGCGTCTTACACCGGGGTATACACGGAGGCCGTCTCCGGTGAGGCCGCGGTTCGAATCGAGGACGGGCACCTCGTGTTCGACTACAACCCCAGGCACCTGGGAGACCTGGAGCACTGGCACCACGATGTGTTCCGGGTAACCTGGAGACACCCGATCTTCGACATGCCTGCCCGCTCCTTCGTTCGTTTCGAGCTGGACGAGAAGGGCGCGGTTCAAGGCCTCGAGGTGACGTTCTACGACCCGATCCGGTTCGAGAAGGCGGACTAGGGGAGCCGGATCCAGGCCCGGCACCTTCCGCGCCGGGCCACGCGGCCCGGCAGAGGGGGACCGATGGTCGTCTCACTGTTCAGCCCGTCTGCGGGTGCCGGGCCCGAGAGGGAGTCCCGTGACTTCCTCCTTCGCCGCGTGCGACTTGCATTCGTGCTTGGACTCGGGGTCACCGCTGCACTCCTGGCCGTTGGAGAGGTGCACAGCTTCGGCACGGGCAGCCCGGCACCGGCGGTCGGAGAGAGGGTAGCGTATACCGCCTTTCTCGGGATCTTCTTGCTCGGTTTGCTGACCCTTCTTCCCGGATCCCCGACCGAGAGTCGCGTGCGCTGGGTGGCACTGACCGTGACGGCCGGCGTGCTCCTGGTGCTCGCGATCGACGGCCAGCTTCATCCGCCCGACTATCCCCCGCTAGCGATCATTTGCCTGGTGCTATTCGGTGCGGCCGCGCTGATTCCCTGGTCGCTGCCCTTCCAGATCAGTCTCGTGACCGCTTCACTGCTCGCGGTC
>JAMJQR010000041.1 GCA_023554335.1 Candidatus Benthicola marisminoris | reverse complement strand
GGTCCAGGTCCCCGCCCTCGGGAGCCAGCTGGCCGCGCCGGTCGAGATCCCCACGACGAACAGGAGCGCCGTCATGCCGAGCGCGAACACGAACAGATACAGGAAGCCGAGCCAGGCGCTTCCGGTCGTGGAGACCCAGGTCAGCACGGCGGCGAAGGCGGGTGCGCCGCACGGCGCTGCCACCAGACCCGATGTTGCGCCGAGCGCGAACACCGCCGGGTACGATCCGCCGCGCAGACCCCCGGCCCACTCCACCAGTCGGCGCGGAGCGCTGACCGGGAAGACGTCGAGCATGGCCAGACCGAACACGGCGAGGAGTGCCGCCACGAGCAGCCGAGCCCAGACGCTGGCCGCCAACGTCCCGAACAGTTGACCGCTCAGCCCGGCGATCAGCCCGGCCACCGCGTACAGGAGAGCGAGGCCGATGACGTACGTCAGCGTAAGGCCGACCACCCGCCTTCGGGGGGCGTCCTCTCCGGCGCTCCCGGAGATCACGCCCACAGTGATCGGGATCATGGGATAGATGCACGGGGTGAGGCTGGTCAAAACTCCGGTCCCGAACAGGATGCCAAGGGCCAGCAGCGGCTGAGCTGCCAGCGCGTCGCCGAGTCCGACTTGAATGACTGCCAGGACGTGCCCGCTCATGTCACATGTCCCCGGCGGCAGGCTCGGGCAGGGGCTCGATCGGCTGAACGAGGATATCGCGTGCGATCTCCGAGTCAATCGCCAGCTCGGTTTCTCCGATCCGGATGACGCATGCCGGCTGGTGCTGCACGAGGGTGATCTCGGCCTCCGGACCGAGACCATAGACGGTCAGGGTTCGATGACGATCCGTGACCGTGGATCCAAGGCACAGGACCGTGGCTTTCTGCCCTGGCCGGAGCTCCGCGGCCGTGCGCACACCCGGCGGCAAACCGGCTACGGTCGGCAGGCGTTTGCGGAACAGCCGCTTCACGAAGGACACCGTCGGGGGTGTCTCGGGGAACTCGTACTCGCAGGCTGGACAACGCACCAGGTGACACAGGGATCCGAGCGGACATCCGTGCGCGCACAGGGTATCCGTGCGCTCGAACTCGAATCCGCACATCGGGCAGGTCAGATAGTCTGGAGCCATCGTCCCACGTGGTTCACGATTCCACCAATGAACAGCGCGAACGGGAAGATGAACGCCACCATGCCTGCGGCGACACCCTTGCCGTGCTCCTTGGCGATGATCAGCAGGGTGGCGAAGCAAGGCATGAACAGCGTGATCGTCACCATTGCCACCAGGATCTGGTGGGGGGTGAGCAGCGGGTCGGGGCCGCTGACCGCATCCAAAACATACACCGCTCCGAAGTCCCGGCGCATGAATCCCACGAGGAAGGCGTTCGACATCTCGGCCGGCAAACCCAGCCAG
The DNA here is from genome assembly GCA_023554335.1 of Candidatus Benthicola marisminoris. Classification (GTDB taxonomy): domain Bacteria; phylum Gemmatimonadota; class Gemmatimonadetes; order Palauibacterales; family Palauibacteraceae; genus Benthicola; species Benthicola marisminoris. The sequence goes on along the minus strand of JAMJQR010000041.1, from coordinate 7,773 downwards.
CCGGAGACCAGCGGCTCGGCCCAGTTCGAGATTCGGGTAAGCAGATTCAGGCGGTCCATCACGAACAGGACGGCCGTGCCCGCGGCGAAGACCGGGATGACCTCGCGCAGGTACCAGTCCAGGCGGGTGCCGGTCTTGGCCAGCACGTTGCCGATCTGCGGCTTGCGCATCGGGGGAATCTCGAGGATGAAATCGCTCGTCTGCCCCGGGAACACGCGCGCGGACAACCAGCCCACGGCAAGCAGGACGCCCGCCATCAGCGCAAGCCAGACCAGTGCGCCCGCCGGAGAAAGAGCCGCCATCAAGGCCAGGAGCACGCCGAGCTGGGCGGAGCAGGGAACGGCGAGGGCGAGAAGCATGGTGGTGACCAACCGTTCCTTGCGCGTCTGCAGGATGCGGGTGGTCATCGTGGCCATGGTCACGCAGCCGAGGCCCAGGATCATGGGCAGGACGGCCTTCCCGTTGAGGCCCATGACGCGGAAGGCGCGGTTCAGCATGATCGACATCCTGGCGAAATAGCCGGAATCCTCGAGGATGCTGAACACGAAGAAGAAGATGGTGACGATCGGGAGAACGATGGCGAAGGCGTAGCTCAGCGCCATGGTGATCTGACCGAACGGACCCACGAGGAAGTCGTGCACGAGCCGCATGAACGACTGCCATGCGCTCAGATCGCCATCCGCGGGCATCGCGTACGCCGGACGGACGACCTGCCGGTCGAACCGGTTCAGCTCCACTTCGTGAGCGGGGGACACGGGAAGCGACATCGTGTAGGGGACGGTCTCTATCGCATGCTCGTGCGGAAACGGAAGGAGCGCGTCCGTTCCCCGTATCGCGAGCGGGCTCACGCGCTGCTCGAACCCCGCGATCTCCAGGGCGTCGACGAGCGTGCCGGCCCCGAACAATCCAACGAACCAGAACACGGTGAGCAGGATGGCGGCGAGAAACGCCATTCCCTTGACCGGGTGCATGGCCCAGAATCCGAGTCGCACCCCGAACGGTGCGCCCTTGGGCTGATCGATCGCGTACGTCTCGGAGATGATGTCGTTGACCCGCGAGAGTCGATCCTGCGCACCGCTCAGCTGCGGCTGGGGGCCGGCTACCGTTTCAACCTGGGTGGGCGGTCCCAGGTGGAGGACCTGCCGGTCGGGCACCCGGGCCCGGGCGAGGGCGGCCACGAGATCTTCCGTGCCCTCGTTCCTCGGGGCGACCGTGACCACGACCGGGATCCCGAGAATCTCGCCGAGCCGGTCCGCATCCACCCGGCCGCCGCGCGCCTCCAGCTCATCGTACATGTTGAGCACGAGAACCATGGGTCGCTGCAACTCTACCAGCTGCAGCGTGAGAAGCAGGGCTCGTCTGAGGTTCTTGGCGTCCGCTACCTGCACGATCGTGGCGGCCGGGTTCTCCTCTAGCAGGCCCCGCGTGACCTTCGCCTCGTCGCTACGTGGGGACAGGTCGTTCAGGCCGGGAGTGTCGACGACCTCCTGCTCGAGTCCGTTGAACGATGCGCGCGCACGCACGAGCTCGACCGTCGTGCCGGGGTAGTTCGACACGGTGACGTAGCGCCGGGTGAGGTTCCGGAAAAGCAGGCTCTTGCCGACGTTCGGATTCCCCACCAATACGATGGAGCACTCCGCCGTCGGGATCTCGGTCGTGGTCGGCACGTCTCCGATTCGCGGCTCAGTTTAGAATGAAACTCAATCTCGTCTACGGGTGGATCGAAAGCAACCTCGCATCGCGGTACCGAAGGCCGAGCGTCAGGGCTCTGACGACCATGAGCGCTACGATTCCCCACCAGACTCCGGCGAGTCCCCAGCCCATCGGAAGAACGAGCAGCAGCACCAGGGCGGCGCAGGCAGCCGCCAGCGCCATCTGGACAGCCAGGAAACGAAACTGCTCCGCTCCCATGAAGACCCCGTCCCACACGAAGACGATGGCGTTCAGGGGTTGCATGGCCACGACGAAGGGGAAGATCCCAGCCACCGCTGCCAGGACTTCGGGATCGTTCGTGAAAGCACGGGGAAGCAGCGGCGCCAGCAGGTAGAAGATCCCCCCCAGCAGGAGTCCGGAAGCGAGGCCCCAGCCCAGGAGCCGATTCGATGCTCGGCGCGCCATCGCAGCGTCGCCGGCGCCACGAAAGCCCGCCACCATTGCCTGGGCCGCCACGGCGAGAGAATCGACGATCATCGCCAGGAGCAGCCAGACCTGCGTACCGACCTGGTGGGCTGCCACCTGCACGGTGCCGACCCGCGTCGCGATCGCCGTAGCCAGGGTGAGCGTGCCGATGAGTGCCAGGGTTCTGAGGGCCAGCTCGCCTCCCACCCTGAGGAACGGCCGGATCTCGGCCAGCCGGGGCAGCCTCGGGACGATCCCCAGCTCCTCGCGGCGCGTTCTGAGGAGCAGGAGGAGGAACCACAGTGCGCCAAACCACTGCGCCACCAGTGTCGCCAGCGCGGCGCCCTTCAGACCCCAGCCCAGGACGAAGATGAACAGGGGGTCCAGCACGAGGTTCACGACATTGAGTCCCAGGGTGACCAGTAACGGGGTGCGCGTGTCCTGGTAGCCACGAAAGGCTCCGTGTCCGGCGGTCACGAAGAGCACGGCCGCTCCGGCCAGGGCCCGGATCCGGAGGTACTCGAGCGCCGGCTCGCGGAGGTCGGGTCCCGCTCCCATGAGCGTTACGATGGGCACCGCGAGCACCTCGAGGAGGATCGTGGCGCCGGCTCCGACCAGCGCGGCGAGAAGCAGGGCCTGCATGACCACGTCGCCGGCCGCGGTCCGGTCGCCTCTTCCCACCGCCCGTGCGACCATCGGAGTCGTGCCGTATGCCAGGAAGTTGAACACGACGAAGGCGAGCGCGAAGATCGCCGTGTTCACCCCGAGCGCGGCCAGCGGTACCACTCCGAGCCGGCCCACGAAGACGGTGTCGACCATGGACACGAGGGGGTCCGCCGCGAGGGCGCCGAGAGCCGGCAAGGCCAGGCGCAGAATGTCCCGGTCCAGCCTTTTCGAAATCGAGCTGGGCATGGCCGTAGATACGCGAAGCGGCGCGTCTCCCACAAGGCGCCGTTCCAGTTCAGTACAGGCTGAGGGACCCCGCATGGCGAAATGCCCTGCGGTCGACCAGAAAGCCCGAGCCCGGCCCACCGGAGCGAGCCCATGCCACGGTTCGAGCCCGGTCGTAGATGGTAGCGCGTGAAGACGCGCCTTGAAGACGCTTCTTTTCAAACGCCTGTGAGGTAGCGAGTTACGGCAATGATGAGGGGGCCGAAGATAGAACCGCGGGCTCGCGAGAACCTCCCGCGGTCCGAGCAGGTCAGCTGTGGCTCCACCTTTGCACCCCGAGTAGGACCGAGGCCGGGAGCGGCGTTACTCGGGCCGCACGCGGGAGCACTTTCAAGGAAAAGAGCCGGTCAGTGCCCCGGAAGCGCCCTCCCGGCGCTCACCATTTCACGACTCTCCCCCGATCAGCCAGCACCCCAAGGCGATAGCGTTCAGGCGGGCCTGTGCCGACTCGGCACGGGACGGTATGAGTATCGGAGCCGTTCCGCCGACCACCGCATGGGCCGGCTCGACGGGAACCGTGTATTCGATCGCCTTCGCCGTGATGTTGGCCGCCTCCAGAGAAGGGAACACGAGGAGGTCGGCGGCGCCTTCGACGGGGGAGCTCACGCCCTTCAGGCGCGCGGCCTCGGGGGAGAGGGCCAGGTCCATGGCCAGGGGTCCGCCCACCACACAGTCCTCGAATTCGCCAGCCTCCCACATGCGTTGGAGCAGCTGTCCGTGTTCGCTGGCCGGAAAGGTCGGGCTGGGCTTCTCGACCGCCGCGAGGACCGCAGCCCGGGGTCGCTCCACTCCGAGGGCATGGAACATCCGCACGCCATTGACCAGGATCTGGGCCTTCTGATCGAGGGTCGGCCGTGGAGTGACTCCGCCATCGGTGATCCCGACCAGCCTCGAGTCGTCGGGCGGGCCGAACGGAAACAGGAAGACGTCACTGAGGATGCGTCCGGAGCGAAGCCCGTCTTCCCGGTCCAGCGCCGCGCGCATGAGGACCGAGGTCGTGAGCGAGCCCTTCACCAGTACGTCAGCCGCGCTGCAGCGCACCAGGCGCACGGCCAGACGTGCCGTCTCCTCCTCGTTCCGCGCAGGGACGATGTCGAACCCGTCCGCGCCGATCCCGAGCCGCTCTAGGTTCTGCCGAATCCGATCCTGGTCGCCGACGAGAACGGAGTGGGCAATGCCCACTCGCCGAGCCTCGGCGAGCGCCCGCAGCGTCGGCTCGCCGGTGGGGTCGGCCACCGCCAGGGTCCGGCGCCTTCCCTCAGCCGCACGGGTCCGCAGCTCGGATAGCGACCGGATCACGGCTGCACCTTCACGACCGGGCTGGCAGCCGCGATCTCCCGGCCGCATCCGAATGCCGCGACGTTGATTTCCCGGAACCGGGGGCGAAACGCGCCAGCGATCGTAGTGAGCCACATATGCTCAGGAATCTCCGGCTCGAGGACGGAGAACGCGCCGAGCATCACCATGTTCGCCGCCTTCTCGTTGCCCAGCGCCTGCGCTAGATCCACGGCCGGAAGGAAGATCGCCCGCTCGACTCGCGCCTCGCACAGCCCTCGCGGGTCCTCCGGGTACTCTACGGTGAGGCCGCCGAGCGGCGCGGGGGTGATGCGCTGCTCGTTGGCGAGCAGGACCCCATCCCGCCGAAGTGCGCCCAGGTGCCGCACGGCTTCGAGAAGCTCGAGCGACACCAGGATATCCGCTCCGCCCCGGGGGATGAGCGGCGAGTGAACCGAAGTCCCGTAGCGAACCTGGCTCACGACGCTTCCGCCACGCTGGGACATCCCGTGCACCTCGCTGCGCCTCACGTCGAATCCGGCAGCCAGCGCCGCGTCCGCGATTACCCGGCTCACCGCCAGTACGCCGTGTCCGCCCACGCCCGTGAGGAACACGTTGCGGGCCTTCATGGGGCGGACTCCAGCGCGGCGGCCCCGTGACCGTGGATGCGCAATCCGCAGAACGGACAGAGCTGCACGCACAGCGCACATCCGCAACAGACGGAGGGGTCGATGACCGCCTGACCACTGGAGCCATCCAGAGCCGGGCAGCCCAGCTCGAAACACGTGCCGCAGCCCGGACACTCGATCTCCAGCTCGGCGGGACTGGCGATCGGAGTCCGATCCACCAGTCGGCACACGGCCCGGCACACGATTACCGATGGCTCCCCGGCAGCCAGCTCCTCGCGGATCGCCGCTTCGAGCGCCTCGAGATCGTACGGGTCGACCTCGCGTACGCGCCGCACGCCGACGGCGCGGCATACCGCCACGTAGTCGAGGCTGATCGTGGAGTCTCCCTCGGCGGTCAGGCCGGTTCCCGGATGGTCCTGGTGCCCGGTCATGGCCGTCGTGCCGTTGTCGAGCAGGAGCGTAGTCCCCGCGCCTCCGTTGTAGACCGCGTTCACCAGGCCGGTGATCCCGCTATGGACGAAGGTCGAGTCGCCGATCACGCCGACCACCGGGCGGTCATCGCCTCCGGCCCGCAGCGCGATCTCCATACCCTGTGCCATGCCCACGCTTGCGCCCATGCACAGACAGGCATCCATCGCCTCCAGGGGTGGAAGCGCACCCAGCGTGTAGCAGCCGATATCGCCGGTTACCGCGACGCCCATCCGGGACAGGGTGTAGAACACGCCCCGGTGCCCGCAGCCTGCGCACAGAACCGGTGGGCGGGGCGGCAGCGCCGTCTCGATCGGCTCGACCCCGCTACCGGCCGCCTCGAGACCGAAGCCGCGCGCGACGCGGTCGGGGTCCAGCTCCCCCGTGATCGGGAAGATCTCTTTCCCGACGGGGTGAAGCCCCAGCGCCCGCACCTGCTCCTCCAGGAACGGGTCGAGCTCCTCGACCACGTAGAGCTCGTTCACACCGCCCGCGAACTCGCGTATCAGTTCCCGGGGAAGGGGGTTGGTGAGCCCGAGCTTCAGAATCGAAGCGTCGGGGAGGACCTCGCGCACGTACTGGTAGGCCACTCCGCTGGTCACGACTCCGATCGTCCGATCACCCCACTCGATGCGGTTCAGCGCGCGCTCTCGCTCTCCGAACTCCTCGAGGAGCGAAAGTCTCTCCTCCACCGACTCGTGCCGATGCCGGGCGTTGGCGGGTAGCAGGACGTTCTTCCTGAAGTTCCGCTGGTAGCCGCCTCGCAGGACCGGCGCGTACGGCGCAGAGAGGTCGATCTCGACCGGGGACATCGAGTGACAGATTCGGGTGGTCACGCGCAGCATGACCGGCGTGTCGAAGCGTTCGGAGATCTCGAAGCCCAGCGCTACGAAGTCGAGCGCCTCCTGGCTGTCGGAAGGCTCGAGAAGAGCCACCTTGGCGGCCCTGGCCAGGTGCCGATTGTCCTGTTCGTTCTGTGACGAGTGCATGGCCGGATCATCGGCGGACACGAGGATCAGACCGCCGTTGATCCCGGAATACGAAGAGCTGAAGAACGGGTCCGCCGCTACGTTCACTCCGACGTGCTTCATGGAGCACAGGGCCCGTCCGCCTCCGAGCGACACGCCGCACGCGACCTCGTAGGCCACCTTCTCGTTCGGTGCCCACTGAACGCGCACGTCTCCGCGACGGGCGATCGACTCCAGGATCTCGGTGCTCGGGGTCCCCGGGTAGGCCGACGCGAACAGCGCTCCCGCCGCCCTCGCTCCCTCCGCGATGGCTTCGTTTCCAGTGAGCAGCTTCCGGGTTCGCTGAGCGTCAGTCACGGCAAGTCCGCCTCTCAGTACTCGAGCTCGGGTTCGTCGCCCCGCAGAACCGCGAGCGCCCGCGTCGCCATGGCCTGCATCTCCTGAATCGGTATCACATGGACCGGCGCGATGAACTGAACGCGCTCCGTGATCCATCGGGTCAGCATGTCGGAACGAACGAGGCCTCCCGTGAGCAGCACTGCGACCACCCGTCCGTCGAGGACCGTGGCCATGGCTCCGATCTCCTTCGCGATCTGGTACGCCATGGCCCGATACGCTCTATCGGCCTTCGCGTCGCCGTCCGCGATGCGCTGCTCTACCTCGCGGGCGTCCGCCGTCCCGAGGTACGAGAATAGACCCCCCTCTCGGGTGGTCAGCTCCCTGAGGCGGGCCAGGTCGTGGCCGCCCGAGAACATGAAGTCGAACAGCTCCTGCAGCGGCAGTCCTCCACTCCTCTGCGGCGAGAAGGGACCCTCGCTCACAGCGTTGTTGGCGTCCACGATTCGGCCGCCACGGACCGGACAGACGGAAATGCCCCCGCCCAGGTGAGCGACGATGAAGTTCATGTCCCCGACGTCCCGGCCTGTTTCGCGGGCGTGACGCCGGGCACAGGCGTGCACGCTGAGGGCGTGCGACAGCGTGCGGCGGCGGATACCGGCCAGGCCGGAGTACGCGGCCAGCACCTCGCTCTCGTCCACCGATACCGGATCCACCACGTAGGCCGGGAGCCCGAGCGGACGCGCCACCGCGTCTGCGAGAAGGCACCCCAGGTTGGAGGGGTGCTGTCCCTGGAGTCCGGCGCTCGCGTCGCTGAGCATCGCATCGTTGATCCGGTACACGCCGCCCTCCAGCGGGCGCAGCAGACCGCCACGTCCCACCACGACAGCGAGATCGCCTGGAGCGACCGGCGAACGCTCGAGGAAGAGGCGAACGGCCCGCAGCCGGTCCTCGTAGTCAGCGCCCGCGCCCTGGGCGCCCGAAGCCGCGCCCGCCAGGTTCGCCATCTCTTCCTCTGCGAGGTTCTG
>JAMJQR010000040.1 GCA_023554335.1 Candidatus Benthicola marisminoris | reverse complement strand
CACGCTGAGCGGCGCCTCCTCCGGGTAGAACCCCAAGAGGATGTTCCCTTCGCTCGTCTCCAGCAGCACTCGCGGGCCCTTCACCTCAGGCTGCGGCATCGTCGTTTCCCCCCCGGCAGCGGTCTCGTTGGTGGCCTCCCTCGACTGCGTGCAGGCCGTACCGAACACAGATACGCTCGCGGCGAGCACGGCCGTCTTCAGGATCGTGAACTTGGTCAATGTTGTTCCTCTTCTCGATTGAGTATGCGTTCGAACGCTTTCCGGTCGATCTCGCCGGCCCTCAGGCGGCGGAGACCGGCGAGCTGCCTTCGCAGGATGTCGGTGACGTCGTCCACGATCTCCTGCGCGGTCTCCTTAGACCGTGGCCGGCCCTCGTAGTCGGAATAATCGATCGGCTTCCCGAACGCCAGCCAGATGTGCTTGAAGAGCCGCGGGAACTGGCTGCCGACCGGCAGGACATCATACAGGCCATCTACGGTCACTGGCACCACGGCAGGTTGGTTGGCGAGGATCACGAGCCCTGCTCCCGGGCGACCGTTCCGGATCTCTCCGTCTCGTGAGCGCGTCCCTTCCGGGAAGAGCACCATCGTCCCTCGTTTCCCTGCCCTCATCATCCGGTGCAGCGCCTTGCTGTCGCGACGGCCCGCCTTGACCGGAATGCACTTCCAGTTGTCCGCCCACCAGGCCCAGAAGGAATTTCGAAAGAAGTTCTCCTCCGCCGCCGGATTCCAGGGGATCAGATACGGACGGAAAGTGGCCGGGCCAAAATACGCTGCCGTGCCGACCAGGAAGCTGTCGATCATCGTCTGGTGGTTGGACAGCAGGAGTGTGTTCCGACGGCGAGGCACGTTCCTTCGGCCGATGACCGTCGCCCGGTTGAGCACGTAGAACACCAGGCCGAGAAGCAGGACGGTCACGTGCGTGGTGATGTACCGTGTCAGCGGCCAGAAGAAATGGAAGACCGGCCCCCTGTGGTCCGCCCTGTACGGTTCGCCCATCGGCCTCTCATTCAACGCGTTGGCACCCCGGCGCGCGACCGGGCACCCACAATACAGCCGGTCCGCTTGATCGTGCCAGACGGGGCAGTGGTGAGAGGCTTCGGCCGCGGACTGCCCGGACTCGCCCCCGCCTACTTCGGGTGGCATATTAACGGGATCCAGCCGCCGTCTCCGGGGACGCGCGGCCGACAGCGAGTCCAGCGCAGCCCACGCGATGCCCGCAACCCTCACAGAGAGCACCCCATGACGTCTGTCACCACGATGAGCAAGGACACCTTTGGCGCTCGGCGCCGCATAGACCTGCCGGACGGATCTTCGGCTCACCTGTTCGACCTCCAGGCCCTCGAGCGCGCCGGCGTCGGCAGAGTCAACCGGCTGCCTTTCTCGATTCGTCTGCTGCTCGAAAACCTGCTTCGGCATGAGAACGGCTCCACGGTCACGGCGGAGGATATCGAGGCGCTCGCGTCGTGGAATCCGGCCGACGAGCGTGAGATCGCGTTCATGCCGGCAAGGGTCATCCTGCAGGACTTCACGGGCGTTCCGGCCGTAGTCGACCTCGCGGCGATGCGCGATGCCATGGTGCGAATGGGAGGCGATCCGGAGCTGATCAATCCCAGGCTGCCGTCCGAGCTCGTTATCGACCACTCCGTGCAGGTGGACAGTTACGGACGGCTCGCGTCCCTGTTCATCAACGCGGAGAAAGAGATGGAGCGTAACCGCGAGCGCTACCTCTTTCTCCGCTGGGGCCAGCAGGCGTTCGGCAACTTCAAGGTCGTTCCGCCCAGCACCGGCATCGTACATCAGGTCAACCTCGAGTATCTGGCCAGGGTGGTGTTCGATGTCGGCAGCGGCGATGAGCGAATGCTCTACCCGGATACGCTCGTGGGAACCGACAGTCATACGACGATGATCAACGGGCTGGGTGTACTCGGATGGGGCGTCGGGGGGATCGAGGCCGAGGCCGCGATGCTCGGGCAGTCGATCAGCTTCCTGGTACCTGAAGTCGTGGGATTCCGTCTGCACGGTCGCCTTCCCGAAGGCACGACGGCCACCGACCTGGTGCTGCGGGTGACCGAGATGCTCCGTGCGCGTGGAGTCGTGGGGAAGTTCGTCGAGTTCTTCGGCGAAGGACTGGGGTCCCTGTCGCTGGCCGACCGGGCCACGATCTCGAACATGTCCCCGGAATTCGGTAGCACCTGCGCGATCTTCCCGATCGACAACGAGACCCTCGAGTACCTCCGGTTCTCCGGCCGGGACGAGGCCAGGGTCGGGGCGGTCGAAGCGTACGCCAGGTCGCAGGGCCTGTTCCATACCGGCCAGTCGGAGGAACCCGAGTTTACCGACACCCTCTCGCTGGACCTATCGACCGTCGAATCGAGCCTGGCCGGACCCAAGCTGCCCCAGCAGCGGGTTCCCCTGTCGCGGGTCCAGAGCTCCTTCGAGGAAGTGCGAGCGGAGCATTCGGCGCGGCGCGGCGGTGTGGCAGCCCCCGTTCCGGTGCAGATGCTGAGCCCGGACGAGGAGCCGGTGTCCTTCGACCTCCCGGACGGCGCGGTGGTGATCGCGGCCATCACGAGCTGCACGAACACCTCCAACCCCAGCGTCATGGTCGCGGCCGGACTGCTGGCCCGGAACGCGACCGATCGGGGTCTCCAGGCGAAGCCCTGGGTCAAGACGAGCCTGGCACCCGGATCGAAGGTGGTCACGGAGTACCTCACCGCGGCGGGGCTGCTTCCGCCGCTCGAAGAGCTGGGCTTCGCGGTCGTCGGCTACGGGTGCACCACGTGCATCGGAAACAGCGGGCCGCTGCCGGAGCCCGTGGCAGCGGCCATCAAGGACGCGGATCTCATGGCCGCCGCGGTGCTCTCGGGGAATCGCAACTTCGAGGGCAGGGTCAACCCTCTGACCCGCGCGAATTACCTGGCCTCCCCTCCCCTGGTGGTCGCCTACGCGTTGGCCGGCCGCATGGACATCGACCTGACCTCGGAGCCCCTCGGCCAGGATGAGCGGGGCGGCGACGTATACCTGAGAGACATCTGGCCGAGCCAGGACGAAGTCCGTGATGCGGTCCGGACCTCGGTGCGCACGGAGCAGTTCAAAGAGCAATACGCGGCAGTGTACGAAGGCGACGATGAATGGAGGGCCCTTCCGGTCCCGCCCGGCAACCTGTACGACTGGGACGCCAGCTCCACGTACGTCCGGCTTCCGCCCTTCTTCGAGGGCATGGACCGGCAACCGGGAGCCGTCGAGGACGTCCATGGGGCGCGCGCGCTGGCCCTGCTCGGCGACTCGGTGACCACGGACCACATATCCCCGGCGGGGGCGATCGCTCAGGATTCGCCCGCAGGCCGCTACCTGATCGAGCGGGGCGTGAGCGCTTCGGACTTCAACTCCTACGGCTCACGCCGCGGGAATCACGAGGTGATGATGAGGGGCACGTTTGCCAACGTGCGCCTCCGGAACCAGCTGGTGCCCGGCGTCGAGGGCGGATTCACGCGGCATCTCCCTTCGGGCGAGCAGATGCCGATCTTCGATGCGGCGATGCGCTATGAGCAGGAAGGCGTTCCGTTGATCGTCCTTGCCGGCCGGGAATACGGCACGGGGTCGTCCCGTGACTGGGCTGCCAAGGGCCCCCGGCTTCTCGGCATTCGGGTCGCCATCGCTGAGAGCTACGAGCGTATCCACCGCAGCAATCTGATCGGCATGGGCATCCTCCCACTCCAGTTCCGGGACGGCGAAAGCGCGAAGTCGCTGGGCCTGACGGGGACCGAGACATTCGACGTGGTCGGTCTGGAGGCGGGCCTCCAGCCTGGATTCTCGGCGACCGTGCGGGCC
>JAMJQR010000268.1 GCA_023554335.1 Candidatus Benthicola marisminoris | reverse complement strand
CTTCTCCCGGTCCGCCTCATCCTGCCGGCTGCCGAGCTTGAAGCCGCGCACCATGCGCTCGAGCTGGGCGGTGGTCGCTCCTCGGGCCAGGTCGAGCAGGTCAGATTCGTTCTCCGGACTCGCCACACGGGTGAGCGCCCGGACGGCGCAGAAGGAGAGCTCGCCGCGGCTCATGGCAGCGCTGGTCTCAGGGAGGCTGGCCAGGGCTCGCGCCGCACGGACCCTCTCGCGAGCCGCACCGAGACCGTACCCGGTCCGGAAGGCCAGCCAGTGAGCACACGATCGGTGGCCTCCTGCTTCCCAGCCACCCAGGCGGTCGAACTCGGCTACCAGTTTAAGGAACCGGTGCTCCGCGGCATGAATGTGCGCCGCCAGGATCACGATCTCCTCTTCCAGCGCCTCGAGCCGGTCGATGTCTGGAGGCGAATCAACCGAAGCAGCGGCAGCGTAGACGCTGGCCGTCTCTTGTACGTGATAGGTAACGGCGACCGGGGTAGCGAAGCAGACCATCGAGAACTCCTGTAGCAGGACACCGAACAAACACCGAATCATGCCCCCAATATACACCCCCACTTTCCGGGCTTTGAGGTTGAGCTACAGGGCACGAACGAGCTTCAGGAGGTCAGACGGTTCGCAGGCAGGGGAGGACGCACGAGAGGAGGCGAGGTAGAAAGCTCAGAGGCCGCTCGCACAACGGATCCCGGACTCGCGCACCACCGCACCCCGAAATCCGTCAAGTGCCCTTGTGACAGTTCGCGGCCCAGACCGCCTCGACCGGAAGGGGCGCGGATGCCTCGCCTGTTGCGAGCCGGTGATCATGCTCGCATACAGATTGTAAATCGAGCCCTGAGAAGCGCTTCAAACGTCCCGTCTTCAGCCGCGCGCTGGCCGAGGGCCCCGACTTCGAGCGTCTCCCCGTTGACAACCCCACTCCCCTTTGGCGTTACTGGTCGCGGCGATCTCGCCGGGCGAGGCGGGATGCCACCGAGGCTGACCGGCCAACGAGACGGCTGGAGCACAACAACGTTGAATACCTGATACTCGATCCGGGAGAGGCTCTCCTTTGCTCTTCAACTCCCTGACGTTCGTCGCGTTCTTCGCGGTGGTACTGACGCTTCACAACGCGCCGCTTCCGTGGAAGGTCAAGAAGACGAACCTCCTCCTGGCCAGCTACCTGTTCTACGCGGCCTGGAATCCTCCTTTCGTGATCCTGCTCTGGCTGTCGACAATCGTCGACTGGCACGTGGCGAAGAAGATCTACGCGACCGACGCGAAGGCTCGACGTCGCGCCTGGGTGGCCGTCAGCATGGTCGTGAACCTGGGTCTCCTGGGCTATTTCAAGTACGGCGGCTTCCTGCTGGAGAACTGGCAGGCGATCATGTCCAGCATCGGGGTGACGTGGACGGCCCCGGGTTGGGACATCGTGCTCCCGGTGGGGATCTCGTTCTACACGTTCCAGACGATGGCCTATTCGCTGGACGTGTATCTGCGCCGGGCGAAACCCGCGGACTCACTGCTCGACTTCGCCCTGTTCGTCACCTTCTTCCCGCAGCTGGTAGCCGGACCGATCGTGCGGCCCACTCAGCTCATCCCGCAGTTCAAGGAGCCGGTGCGGGCGAGCCGCGACCAGCTGCTGTGGGGCTTCGGCCTCATCACGCTCGGGCTGTTCCAGAAGATCGTGATCGCCGACGGAGCGCTGGCCCCGGCGGCGGACGCGGTCTACGGCGCGGCAGCGGCTGTACCGTTCAGCGACGCATGGCTCGGCACCCTGGCCTTCGCCGGCCAGATCTTCTCGGACTTCGCCGGCTATTCGACGGCGGCGATCGGGATCGCCCTGTGCCTCGGGTTCTCGCTCCCGGACAACTTCCGTTTCCCGTACGCGGCCATCGGGTTCTCCGACTTCTGGCGCCGGTGGCACATCTCGCTCTCCACCTGGCTGCGGGACTACCTGTACATCCCGCTCGGCGGCAACCGGAAGGGGTGGCACCGCACGCAGGTCAACCTGATGGTCACCATGCTGCTCGGCGGCCTGTGGCACGGCGCGGCGTGGACCTTCGTGGTGTGGGGCGGGCTGCACGGTCTCTACCTGGGGGTGGAGCGCTTCATCCGGGAGCGCTGGGGGGACGCGAAGGTCGCTTCTACTGCCGGATTCAGGCTCTTTCTCGCTCTGCTCACGTACTTCCTCGTCAACATCACGTGGGTGTTCTTCCGGGCTCAGAGCTTCGGCCAGGCGTGGGGCCTCACCCGGTCGATGCTCGGTCTCGGAGCCGGGGACGGCGTGCTGGTCCTCTCCACCTACCTGGTGGTGACCGTGCTGGTCGTTACGATCGGCATGCTTGCGGTGCACTGGTTCATGCGAAACCGGCGTCTCGAGGACGTCGTGGCGGCAACCCCCTGGTGGCTGACGGGGATCGTGTGGGCCGGGATGCTCTTTCTCATCGTGATTACTCAAGGATCTGGTGATGCCTTCATCTACTTCCAGTTCTGAGTCCGAGCCGGTCTTTCACCGGCGGATTCCGGAGATGCGCTGGCCGCGCGTCGCGATCGTCGCGGCGGTCCTGGCCGTGGCCGGGTTGGGCGCATGGGAAGCATACTGGCGCGTGGCCCAGCAATACGAGGCCTCGTACCGGAACAGCGATGGCCAGTGGGCCGAGGCTCGAAGGCGGGTCGATCGCAGTGAGCCCAACGCCACGGTGTTCATCGGCTCGTCGCGCACGCAGTTCGACATCGACCTGGACGTGTGGGAGGAAGAGACGGGCGTGCACGGGATCCAGCTGGCGCTCGAGGGCTCCAACGCCATCCCGATCCTCACGCACATCGCGGACGACGAGGACTTCTCGGGCCTCCTCGTGGTTGGAATTACGCCCCCGCTTGTGTTTCTCCCGGGTATCGGACTACGGGCGGACGCCGTACCGCACTACTACGACGAGACCCCGTCCCAGTGGCTCGGGAACAAGCTCTCGTATCCTCTGGAGACGCGCCTCGCGTTCTACAATATCGATACGAAGCTGTTCACGGTGTTGGCTCGCCAGTCCTGGTGGCCGGAGCGTCCCGGCCTCCCGTGGCAGCAGCCGGAAGTGCGCAAGATCGAGAACATGCGGCGTGATCGGCAGGCAGACCTGTGGGACCGAGTGGAGAACGACCCTGAGTTCAATGCGAGCGTCACCGGCACCTGGCAGGAGATCCTGGAGAACCTGCCGCCGCCTCCGCCGCCCGAGGTGGCGCAGGCCGCCTTCGAAGCACTGCTGGAGCAGGTGGCGGCCGATGTCGCGAAGATCCGGGCACGCGGCGGCGAGGTCGTGTTCATCCGGCCTCCCTCCAGCGACTGGTTCCGCGAATTCGAGCGCCAGGCGTCACCGCGCGAGATGGTATGGGAGTCGATCGTGGGCGCGGCGGGGGCCGTGGGCGTGCACTCGGAGGACTACCCGGAGCTCTCGGATGTGCGCACGCCCGAGTGGTCTCACATCAGCGCCCAGGACAAGACCGGGTGGACGCGGGCCCTGGTGCGTATCTTGAGGGAACGGATGGCGGAACAGGGGATCCAACGACCGGAGATGGGAACGTGAGCCTGCTCGTAGCCGTCGACTTCTCGTCCGTCGCAGAGGACCAGCTGGAGATCGTGGGCCGGCTGGCCCGGCCGAGCCGGGAGATCTACCTGCTGCACGTGGCCGAGCCCGACCCCTCGTTCGTGGGCTATGAGGCGGGCCCCGTCGAGGTGCGCCACGACGTGGCCGCCGAGTTCAAGCGCGAGCACGAAGAGCTGCACGGCTTCGCCGACCGCCTGCGCGACAAGGGCCACGAGGTGACCGCTCTGATGGTCCAGGGTCCCACGGTCCAGACGATCCTCGATCAGGCCGAGAAGCTGGACGCGGAGGTCATCGTGGTGGGCTCGCACGGTCGCGGGAAGCTGTTCGACGTGGTGGTAGGCAGCGTCTCGGCCGGTGTGATCCGCAAGGCTAAGGTGCCGGTGCTGGTGGTTCCGACTCGCTAGCGTCCGGCCGCCACAAACACGAAAACCCGGCCTTTCGACCGGGCTTCCGTTGTCCTGTCCGTCAATTGTAGTCGGCGGATCGGGCCCGAAGGCCAATACCCTCCGCCGTTCTGGGGACAGGACTCCGGATGACCCCGCGTCATCCGGATGCAGCCTCTTGCCCTAACGTGCCGCGCGTGATCCCCGGCGGCGTCTGAGTCCGATCCACGCCACCAGGCCCAGCGCCAGCGTGCTGGTCACCAGCCAGGTCCACTCCTGCGTGTAATTCGGCTCGCTTCCGCCCAGAATGTCGTGCAGTGCCGCCCAATCACCGACCAGCACTACGAGAACCACGAACACCCACGCCGCTTTCTTCATCGATCCTGCCACCAGCTATTAAGGGTCGAGCCTCCGTCGCGGCGCCGGCGGAATTCGGGGTCCACACCGTGCCGGACGGAGGCTCTATCCGCTCACGTACGGAGCGGTTTTCGTGTTCTCTGCAGGCCCGGGCTCAGCCGCACTCGCTGTAGCCGCAGGCGTGGCACTTCACACATCCCTCGGCGAACTCGAGGCCCGATCCGCAGTCCGGGCAGGTGCCGATGAACGTCAGCGCCGCCTGCTCCTCGAACCGGTGGATCTCGGGCTTGTTGGCCGTCTGTGTGCCGCCGTTGGTCGCCTTCGCGGCGCCCGGCTCGGGGATCGGGAGAGTCGTCTGAATTCCCTCCTTCTCCTCGAGGTACTTCTCGATCACCTGGGCGATCGCGTCCGGGCTCGATAGCACCTTATTGGGCCCGAACCCTACAGCCCGGTCCGACGAGATCCCGCGCAGCTGTTTGTGGATCGCGCGCCTCGAGATGCCACTGCGGAGCGCGAGACTGATGAGGCGTCCGATCGCCTCGGCGTCGGCCATCGCCGGTCCGCCCGCCTTGCCGAGCGCCACGAAGACCTCGAAAGCCCGGGCGTCCTCGTCCTCGTTGATCGTCACGTACATGTCGCCGAGCGGCGAGTCGATCTTCCGAGTCACTCCGCGCAGAACGTGCGGGCGGGAGCGCACGGTCGGCTGCTTCATCATGCCGCCCTCGAGCGACGCGATCTGGTCTTCGCGGCCCTCGAGCTGCTCTTCCAGCTCCGCGATCCTGCCCAGGGCGCCGATCAGCTCCTGCGCCAGCTCCGTGTCCCCGATCTT
>JAMJQR010000039.1 GCA_023554335.1 Candidatus Benthicola marisminoris | reverse complement strand
ATGGACTGCGCCGCCGCAGAACCGGCGGACGGACTCTACACCCGGCAGCGACCCGGTTGGTTCCGGGCGGGGGCGCGGAGCCCTTCCGCGCATTACAATTCTGCCGACGCGCACTCGAACCCGGAGCCATCCATGACAACGCGTAAGGCCATGAGGCGGTGTCGGGCCTCGACCGTGGGGCTGGCGACGGCACTGCTCCTCGGAGGGCTGACCGCGTGCTCCACGTCCGCGCCGAGGCAGACGGGCTTCCAGCAAATGCTCGGAAGCGAGCTGACGGCGCGCGAGGTTCGCATCCGGACCACCGAGTACGCGATGACCTTCTCGCAGACCGTGGAGGTCGCGGCGGACAGCATCATGGCCCTCACGGACGACCGCGAAGTCGCCCGCCAGGCGCTGATCTGGAAGAGCTACGCCGTGTCCGCGATCTACCGCGCCGCCACGATTCCGGACCCGCTGATGGCGTGGATCGACAGCCGCGTCCTCTCGTACCAGATGCTGGACTATTTCGAGACGGGAATCGGCCAGGACGCTTTCGGCGAGCAGCAGCCCCTGGCTCTCGAGGCCGCTGGGTTCGTGATCGCGGAGATGGACCGGTCCGTGGAGCTCTCCGGACAGAAGTTGGACCCGGAGCGCGACGGGGAAATCCGCCAGTTCGCGACCGATAACCCGCTCACGAACCCCTACTTCTTCAGGCCTTCGCCCGTCGAGCACCTGGCATCCTACCTGGGCCAGGAGAGCGTCTCGGGTCTCCAGGCCGTGGGAAGCATGACGGAGACGATCGAAGAGCTCAGCATGCGGCTCAACACCTACTCGGAGCTCCTGCCGCGGGCGGGCCGGTGGCAGGCGGAGCTCATGCTGGCCGAGCTCACGGACTCCGCCCGCGTCGCCGTCTACCTCGACGTGCTGAACCGGATCGAGGCGATGGAGACGCTCAACACCTTTCTCCTGAGCGCCCCGGAGCTCGTCGCGGAGCAGCGGGAAATCCTGCTGGAGGCGGTGGACTACCAGCGCGTCGCGTTCGAGGCAGCGCTCGAACGGTACGTGGCGGGGGCGACGGATGAGATTCTCAGGGGGGTCACGCCCGAGCGCGAAGCGGCGATGCGAGAGCTCGACCGCGTCCTCGACCTCAGAATCAGCGAGGCCGTCACCCGGCTCGACGGCTCGATATCGCAGGCGGTCGTGGATATCGATGCCGCACTCGTGCGCGCGGTGGACCAGCTGTTCGTTCGACTGCTTCAGCTCGTGGCCATCGTGGGTGTGGTCCTCGTCCTGCTCGTACTTGTGCTGCGCAGGAGGTCCCGGTCCGCGCCGGCTGAATAGAATAGGCACGTACGTGTACCCGATGAACGGAAGGGAGCCGCTCGGCGGCCCGTGAACCGAAACCGGACGGATCTGGAGCGCGAACGAGATGCAGGCCAGGCGGCCGAAGCCGGCCTCGTACGTCGAGCCCAGGATGGAGACACCGATGCCTTCGGTGAGCTCGTGGCCATCTACATGCAGCGGTGCTACTACGCCGCCCTCGGCATGGTCGGCTCGCCCCAGGACGCCGAAGACCTGTCGCAGGAGGCTTTCGTCCGGGCGTTTCGCGCCCGCGCCCGCCTGGATCCCGACCGCCCGTTCTATCCCTGGCTGTACCAGATCCTCCGACGGCTGTGCTACAACTTCACCCGGGACACCTCGTCCAGGAGAAAGAAGCTGGAACGGGCCGGGGGATGGCTGGTGGCGGAGGCCACGGTACGGGCGGCCTCGGACGATCCGGAGCGCGTCCGAGCCACCGAGGCGCTGCGGGAGCGGCTCGAGAGAGCTATCGGGGAGCTGCCGATGGCCCAACGTGAGGTATTCGTGCTGAAGGAGTTCGAGGGTCTGAAGTATCGCGAGATCGCGGACCTTCTGGACGTGCCCATCGGCACCGTCATGTCCAGGCTCTATGCGGCGCGGCAGAGACTCGCGGCCCGGCTGGAAGGGCTCGAATGAACGATCGCGAAGACAGGATCGAGCGAAGCGAGGAGCTCCTGATGCAGGCGCTCGACGGTGAGCTCGGGGCGGACGAGCGCAGAGAGCTGGACGGACTCCTCGCGGACAACCCGGAGCTGAGGGTGGAGTGGGAACGCCTCTCGAGGCTCAAGGAGGTGACCGGGAACATGAAACTTCGAAACCCGCCGGAAGATCTGTGGACCGGGTACTGGACCAGCGTCTATAGCCGGTTCGAGCGCGGCATCGCGTGGATCCTGGTGTCGATCGGCGCCATCGTGTTGCTGTCCTGGGGCGCCTGGGAGTTCGTGCAGGACCTGATGGCGGACGGCGACCTTCCAGCGTTCGTGAAGTGGAGCATACTCGCCCTGATCGTGGGTCTCGTGATGCTGCTGGTGTCCGTGCTGAGGCACCGGATCTTCGTGAGCCAGTCGGATCCATACAAGGAGATCGAACGATGATCATCACGCCGTCGGGCAGCGTGGCCGGCTACCGGATCACGGAGACCCTGGGCCTGGTGCGAGGCAACACGATTCGCGCCCGCCACGTGGGGAAAGACATACTCGCTGGCTTTCGGAACATCGTGGGCGGCGAGGTCGGCGAGTATACCAAGATGATGGCCGAATCCAGGGAGCAGGCGCTGGACCGGATGGCCGCGGAGGCCGAGACGATGGGGGCCGACGCCGTCGTCAACCTGCGGTTCGCGACGTCCTACGTGATGGGCTCCGCCTCGGAGATCCTGGCGTACGGCGACGGAGTGAAGCTGGAGAAGGAACCGGAAGTCACGGGATTCTGATCGAACCCACGCCCCCCGGGGCACATTTGAACAGGAGCAAGAAATGATGCAGCACACGAGACGTATCACCGCGGCCGCCTTCGTTGCGCTGGCCTGTCTCGCCGCGTTCAGTCCGGCCGACCTCGCAGCCCAGGAGACCACGATGGCTGGCGACTGGACCGGCATACTCACGGCGCCCGACGGTACGGAGATCGAGCTGATCTTCAAAGTGGCCGAGGGCGAGGACGGCGCCCTGAGCACGACGCTGGACGTTCCCGTGCAGGGAGCCGCCGGAATCGTGTGCACGGAGACTTCCGCCGAAGGCGCGGAGCTGCACATCAGCGGGTGCGAGATTCCGGGCGGCGGCGGGTTCGACGGAGAGCTCAACGAGGAAGGCGTGATGTCCGGCAACTTCAACCAGGCGGGGATGCCCTTCCCCCTGGACTTGAAGCCGGTCGCCGACGAGTAGGACTCGCGGCAAGAGAGTGACTACCGGGGGGCGCCGCTCTGGCGCCCCTCGCGCATCGGGAGGAACCGGTGAACCGATCGGGAAGAGACGTGGCACGGACGGCGGGAGTGCTGGCCACCTTGAGCCTGGCTGGTCTGGGTCCGGCCGGCGCGCAGGAGCCGGCCGAACAGACAGGCGTCGTCGGCCACTGGGTCGGGACGCTGAGCGCGATGGGCACCGAGCTTCGACTGGTGTTTCACATCGAGCGCAACGGGGAAGACGGACTCTCGGGGACGATGGACAGCCCGGACCAGGGCGCCTACGACCTGCGGCTCTCCTCTGTTACGGATGAGGACGGTGCCGTCGTGTTTTCCCTCGCCTCTCTCGGGGGCGAGTACAGGGGACAGATCTCCGGCGACGGATCCAGCATCGAGGGAAGCTGGTCCCAGGGCGGCGCCACGTTTCCCCTTCCGCTGGAGAGAAGCACGGCCGAGGCCCTGGCGCCCGAAAGGCCGCAGGAGCCGCGGCCCCCACTTCCCTACGAATCGGTGGACGTGCAGATCGACAATGACGAAGCCGCGGTGCGCCTGGCCGGCACCCTCACGATTCCGTCGGGGGAGGGCCCACATCCGGCGGTCGTGCTGATCTCCGGCTCCGGTCCCCAGGACCGGGACGAAACCGTGTTCGGTCACAGGCCGTTCCTGGTGCTGGCCGATCACCTGACCCGCAATGGCATCGCGGTGCTCCGTTACGACGACCGCGGGATCGGCGAGTCCACCGGCGATTTCGCTCTAGCGACCACGTTGGACTTCGTCAGCGACGCCCTGGCCGCGGCTGCCTTTCTGGCTGACCGCCCCGAGGTCGACGCAGGCAGGGTCGGACTCGTGGGCCACAGCGAGGGGGCCATCGTGGCTCCCGTGGCCGCCAACCGAAGCGAGGGCATCGCGTTCGCCGTGCTGCTCGCCAGCACGGGCGTGAACGGGCGCGAGCTCCTGGTCATGCAAGGGAAAGCCATCAACCGCGCCTCGGGAATTCCGGAGGCCGTGATCGAGGAGCGCGCCCGGGTGCAGGCGGAGCTGCTGGACGCGGTGATGGCGGCGGAAGACAACCTCGTCGCTGCCGAGGCGGCGCGCGCGATCCTGGCGTCGGCCGGAGTGACGGGGGCCGCAGCGGACGGCCAGATCCGCGCGATTCTCACGCCGTGGATGGCCTTCTTCCTGACGTACGATCCGCTGCCCGCGCTGCGTCAGATGTCGGTCCCGGTCCTGGCCCTCAACGGCGAGCTGGATGCCCAGGTTCCGCCGGCCGAGAACCTGGGGCCGGTGGAGCAGGCGCTGCGCGAGGGCGGTAACGAAGACGTGACGGCGGAGGTCATGCCGGGCCTGAATCACCTGTTCCAGTCGGCGGAGACGGGAGCGCCG
>JAMJQR010000267.1 GCA_023554335.1 Candidatus Benthicola marisminoris | reverse complement strand
CGCAGAAGACGGTCGTACACCTCGTCCGTCAGCTCTTCGCCGCGGCGTGCCACGAAGGCGGCCGGGTCGTCGAAAACCGGCACAGCCTCGACTCCGGCATCCGTGAACCGCCGCGACAGCGTGTCGTCGAGCCGCTCGCCGAGGCGGGCCAGCGTCTCACCGCCCGCCTTGACGTCGTCGGCGAGCCACATCGGCTCGTCCTTGGCCGGGTCGAACGACCCGAGGGCCTGTACACGCGTCTCGCCCTCGAACTCCGCGTCCAGGATCGACTCCACCAGGGGCGTGCCGATGACCTCCCGGCGGATCGTGCGATCCTCCGAGACCTCGCCGAGAAGCACTTCCCGATGCTCGTAGAACAGCTCCAGGATGTCCGGATCGGTTCCGTGGCCGAGCGCACGCAGGAGGGCGGTGGCCGGGAACTTCTTCCGCTTGTCGATGTGGACGTGAATCACGTCGTGGATGTCCAGCGTGAACTCGACCCACGAGCCGCGGAACGGAATGATCCGGGCCGAGAACAGGCGGGTGCCGTTCGGGTGCACGTTCTCCTCGAACACGACGCCTGGGGACCGGTGCAGCTGGCTGACGATCACACGCTCGGCTCCGTTCACCACGAAGGTCCCGTGCTCCGTGAGCAGCGGGAGATCTCCGAGATAGACTTCCTTCTCCAGGATGTCCGCCGGACGGCGCTCGCCGTCACCGAGGTCCTCCCACAGCACGAGGCGGAGGGTGGCCTTGAGAGGCGCGGCATACGTCATGTCGCGCTCCATGCACTCGTCAACCGAGTACTTGGGCTCGCCGAGCGAGTAGTCCTGGAATTCCAGCGAGTAGTTCCCGTTCACGTCCTCGATCGGGAAGATCTCGTTGAAGATCCGCTCGAGCCCTACATCTCGGCGTTCACCCTCGATGTCGGGCTGCAGGAGTCTCTCGAAAGCCTGGATCTGCACGTCCAGGAAGTGGGGAGTCTCCATCGGAGAATCCAACTTCGCGAAAGAGACAACCGATCCGTCGTTCTTCGGTTCAGCCAACTTGGTCACCCCTGGTGGTAGAACGGCCCTCGGGCCGGTTCAGCTACAGCGATATGAAGGCACAGAACGCCCTGCCCCCCGGGGACCCGTTAACGGGCCGCCGGGGCGCGGAGGGCGCAGTGCGAGCGCGAACTGCCAGTTTTCTTTGAAGAGCTACGCATCTAGAGCCAACGCTCGAGTGTTAGTGGTGGAGCCCGCCAGGCGGGCCCCGCTTGCCCCACTACTTCAACTCGACGGTGGCTCCCTGCTCTTCCAGCTTCGCCTTGATGGCCTCGGCCTCCTCCTTGGAGATGCCTTCCTTCACCGGCTTCGGAGCGTTGTCCACCACCTCTTTCGCCTCCTTGAGACCCAGAGAGGTGACCTCGCGCACGGCCTTGATGACCTGGATCTTCTTGTCGCCGATCCCGGCCAGTATGACATCGAACTCCGTCTGCTCCTCGGCGGCGGCGCCAGGCGCTGCGGCTCCGGCGGCAGCCACTGCGACCGGAGCGGCCGCCGTGACACCGAACTTTTCCTCCATCATCTCTTTCAGCTCGGCGGCCTCGAGGACCGTCAGCGAGCCGATTGCGTCGAGAAGCTCTTCAACCTTGCTCATGTTTCCGTGTGCTCCCTGCCACGATGTTCACCGAAAGGGGCCGGTCCCGATGGCTTCGGACCGTGCTGTCCCCGTGGGGATTCGGGACCCGTCCCTATTGCTCCCCCTGCTTCGCAACTTCCTCGACCATGTAGGCGATGTCGCGGATGAGCGAGTTCAGCGCCCCCGCGATGCCGCCGACGCCGGCCGTCAGACCGCCGGCGATTGACGCCAGCAGCTGGTCCTTGGGCGGAAGATCCGCCAGTCTCGTCACTTCCTCGGGCGAAACGACCTTGCGCTCCACCACACCCACCTTCACGACGGGGCGTTCATCGTTCCCCTTCGCGAATTCCCGCACGACCTTCGCCGGAGCCACCGGATCCTCGCCGCCGAGGACCAAAGCCGTCGGCCCCTGCAGGTGCTCGGTGAGGTCCGGAAGGTCCGTACCCTCGAGCGCCCTGATCGTGAGCGTGTTCTTGACGACCCGGTACTCCGCTCCGGCCTGTCGGAGCTGCCTGCGCAGATCTCCGATGGCTTCGACGGTCAGCCCGGTGAAGTCCGTGAGGTAGACGACCTCCGCCGAACTCAGGTATCCCCTGAGCTCCTCGGAAATCGACTGCTTTTGATCCAGTTTCATTGCCATAGTGCTATCCCGGCTTGGCCCCGCGCCGTGCGCGAATCGCCCCGTTACCGATACAGGTTGGGATCGATTCCGATCCCCGGCCCCATCGTGCTCGAGACCGTAACGCTTCGAATGTAAGTGCCCTTAGCGGCGGACGGCCTGTTGCGCTTGATGGCGTCCATCAGCGCATCGAAGTTCTCGAGGAGGGCCTCGATGTCGAAGCTCACCTTCCCCACCGGAGCGTGGATGATACCGGTCTTGTCCACCCGGAACTCGATCCGCCCCGCCTTCGATTCCTTCACCACACGGCCCACGTCCATCGTGACCGTTCCCGCCTTCGGCGTCGGCATGAGCCCACGCGGACCCAGCACCCGCCCCAGCTTCCCGACATCCTTCATCATGTCGGGCGTCGCGATGGCCACGTCGAAATCCAGCCAGCCGCCCTGGATCTTGTCGACGTACTCGGTGCCAACGAAGTCGGCGCCAGCTTCCTCGGCCTCGCGCGCCTTGTCGCCCTGCGCGATCACGAGGACTCGCACGTCCCGGCCCGTTCCGGCCGGCAGGACCACGGTCCCGCGCACGATCTGATCGGCGTGCCGTGGGTCGACCCCGAGGCGGACTGCCGCGTCGACCGTCTCGTCGAACTTGGCGTAGGCCAGCTCCTTGACGGCCTCCAGCGCCTCGCGACGGTCTCGAAGCTGCTCGAGATCCACGGTCGCTGCGGCTTCCCGGTATCCCTTGCCGCGCTTCGCCATCAGTCCACCACCTCGATTCCCATGGAGCGCGCCGTCCCGGCGATCATCCGGGCACCCGCTTCCGCGTCGTTCGCGTTCAGGTCTTCCATCTTGATCTCCGCGATCTTCACGAGCTGCGCGTGGGTGACCGTGGCCACCTTTTCGCGGTTCGGCTCGGGCGACCCGGACTCCAGGCCCAGCTCTTTCTTCAGTAGCACCGCCGCGGGCGGCGTCTTCGTGATGAAAGAGAAGCTCCGGTCCTGGTAGATCGTGATCACCACCGGGATGATCATGCCCGGCTGATTCGACGTCTTGGCGTTGAACTGCTTGCAGAAATCCATGATGTTCGCGCCGTGCTGACCGAGCGCCGGGCCCACAGGTGGGGCCGGCGTGGCCTGTCCGGCCGGAATCTGCAGCTTCACGAGCGCCATGATCTTCTTTTTCGGTGCCGCCATGATATCCCTGCTCAGAATCCCTTAAGCTGCGTGTAGTCCAGTTCCACCGAGGTCGGGCGGCCGAACAGGCTCACCTGGACCCGGACCTTGCCCTTGTCCGGGATGACCTCTTCCACCGTGCCGCTGAAGTCGCTGAAAGGCCCTTCCATGACCTCTACGACCTGTCCCGGGTGGAACGGAATCTCCTCCTTCGGTCCTTCTTCCTCGACGGCCTCGGCGACCCCGAGAATCTTCTTGATCTCGTCCGGACGCAGGGGCTGAGGCTCCGTGCCTCCACCGAGGAACTTGATCACGCTCTGGACGCTGTTCACGAGGAACATGGTCTCCTGGTTCAGCACCATGTTCACGAGCACGTATCCGGGATAGAGCCGCTTCGTGCTCTTGATCTTCTTGCCGCCTTTGATCTCGACCACTTCCCGGGTCGGCACGATGACCTCGCGGATCTCCTTCTCCTCGGGCTCGCCCGGGAGGTCCGCGATCTTCCGCTCCAGGAGCGTTTTGACCTTGTTCTCGTGTCCCGAGTAGGTCTGGATCGCGTACCAGCGCGCGGCCTGGCCGGTCTCTGCCACTTCTTCAGCCACTGAGCACCCCCACGAACGTGCGGATGAACCAGGAGAACAGCGTGTCCATCAGACCGATGATGATCGCGATGATGATGCAGAAGACGAGGATCACGGCCGTCGCATTGCGCAACTGCTCGCGGTCGGGCCATGTGACCCGCTTCATCTCCATCTGCACGTCTTCGACGAACTGCTGTACGTCCTTCATCCGGCTCATATCGAAGCGATCGCTCTCGTTGGTCCTGCCGTTTACTCGGACGACGGAAACGCCGGTCCCTCCCCACGCGACACGGGGAGTCGGCCTCCAGGTCGCCCTCGAAGGGCACCCGGGACCGGGACCGGCGCAGTCACGCCGTCGCGCGCGTCAGCGCGTCTCTTTATGCGTCCTGTGCGCGTTGCAGCGCGGGCAATACTTCTTGAACTCCACCCGCTGCGGGTGCAACCGCTTGTTCTTCGTGCTCGAGTAGTTGCGTTCCTTGCACTCCGTGCATTCGAGCGTGATCTGGTCCCTCATCTATCCAGCCTCAGTCAGTCCGGTTACTCGGTGATATCGGTGACGACGCCGGCGCCGACGGTGCGGCCGCCCTCGCGAATCGCGAACCGGAGCTCCTTGTCCATCGCGATCGGCGCGATCAGCTCCACGTCCATGTTCACGTTGTCGCCCGGCATCAC
>JAMJQR010000266.1 GCA_023554335.1 Candidatus Benthicola marisminoris | reverse complement strand
GTTCAGAAACTGGCTGGCCTCCGAGATGCGCGAGGTACGCTCATCCAGCTCCTGTTCCGATATCCGCTCCGTGATCTGTGTCTCGCTCACGCCCCCCCTGCCCTCCTGGGTCAACTCAGCGCTTCATGCGCTCGCCTTCGTCCTCGAATCGGAACACGTATGCGGCCAGTGCGCCCGGTCGAATGTCGCCGCTCCGGGCTCGCACGTCGAGGTCCGTGCCCGAACCGAACTCCGCGCCCGGTACATCGAGAACCTCCTCGATATAGCTGACCAGCCGGTCCCGCCACCTACTCCACGACTCGGGCCTTAGGTCCACCCAACCGCGATTCGCCCAGACCGGGTCCGGGGGGCCGTCTGGCTCGACGCTCACCCTGGGACCCCGCAACATCCGCTTCCCGTCGGGCAGGAGGACGGGAATGCCGATGGACAGAACGTCGGACCGCAGCCGGTCGTCCGACTCGATCAGCTCCAGGGACCGGGCCGCCGTGGCTGCCGGGTCGAGCTCCGCCCCACGCCGGACGTCCGGGAACAGGCGCCTCAGGATCTCGGCCTCGAACAGCAGCTTGCTCAGGCGAGGCGGACCCAGCATCTCGAAGGCTACCGACCGGACGTCGTGCTCCGATTCCAGCTCTTCCATGTAGCGGAGGGCCGTCTCTCGAAGGGCTCCCCCCCGGTACGTCGGCCCCATCGTCGCCGCATCCAGTGCCCCCACGATGTCGCGGCCCGTGGGCCGCCCCCGGATCTCGGCAATCGCCGCGTCCGCGATCTCCTCGGGCGTGATGATCTCCATGAGGCCGAGCGCCGAGATCGTCTCGTACTCCCCGAGGCTGAACAGGCCGTTCTCGCCGGCATCCAGGTACACGGATTCCAGCGCTTCTCCAGTGTCGATGCACCGGCCCTCCGGGGACGCGGTGAAAGCCTCGGAGAGATCCACGGGGTTGCGGCAATCGAATCGCCGAATCGGCTTCCCCGCTTTTCGCACGGGGCCATACGTGATCCGCTTCCACGCGACGGCCGCGGTTGGCTTCACCTCCTTGACCACCGGCGAGTCCGGCGTTCGGCCCATCAGGAACAGCAGGGCCGAGTGGGCGCCCGAGACGCTGGATTTCGAGAGCAGGGTGGCCGAGGGACGCTCCTCGGAATGGGTGAACGGAACGTTGAGGCCCATGCCGCCGGTGCCGGATGTACCGATCTTCAGGTAGACCTCCGTGCGCGCCCTGCGCATTCCGTGCATGAGGACCTGGACGTGCCGGATCAGCTGGGGCAGGTAGAGCGTGGTCAGGTGCGCCTCGATGTCCGCCACCGTCGGCTTGCCGCCGCTCCACATCAGGTCTCTGAGCCGGCCCGCCGACGTGAACAGATCCTGGTACGCGATCGCCGTAGCCGTGTTGACGCAGTCGATGACGATCGACGGCTCGTGCTGCTCGAGAAGCATGTACAGGAGATTCCGGCTGAAGTCCTCCTCCTTCAGGTGGCCGAGCAGGTCGTCCAGGATCTCCGCTCTGCCTTCGTCGGTCTCCAGCATCGCCGTCCGGGATTCGTCCCGGCGGCTGGCGCGCAGCAGGATGTCGCCCCACTCCGCCACCAGCTCCACGCCCTCGGCATCGGGCTCGCGGCGAAGCGTCGCGACGCCCTCCTCCGACTCGTCTTGCCGTAGGGCCGCGATGACGAGCCGTGCCGGCTTCAGGGGAAGCAACTTTCGGGCGATGGCGATTCCCACCAGCCCGGAACCACCCAGCATCAGGATGTTTCTGCCCTTTATGTCCATGTCACTCGTTCCCGGTGATTTCGCGCAATCGGTCCGCCTCGCCCGCATCGAGCGGACGCGAGGCTCCGCGCGTCAGGTTTCCCAGCTCCAGCGGGCCGAACGAGACCCGCTTCAGTGCATGAATGGTCAGGCCCACCGCGTCCATCAGTCGCCGGACCTCCCGGTTCCGACCCTCCCGCAACGTCAGCACCAGCGTGACCTGGTCCGGGCGTGGGCCGGGTCCCGCCCGAAACCCCTCGATCTTGACCCAGCCGTCCTCGAGCTTGACGCCATCCTTCAGCCGGAAACCCAGGTCCCTGGGGACGGGCCCGGCCACGGTGACCTCGTAACGCCGTTTCACCCGGTAGCGTGGATGCAGCAGCCGCTCGGCCAGTTCGCCATCGTTGGTCAGAAGCAGCAGTCCCTCGCTCATGTAGTCCAGCCGGCCGACGTGAAACAGCGACTCCAGGTCGGGATCGACCAGATCGTAGATCGTCGGCCTCCCCTCGGGGTCGCTCCGCGTGCACAGGTACCCGGGCGGCTTGTGCAACATGATCCAGCGAGAGGGCTGGAGCTGAATGGCCCGGCCGTCGAACTCCACCCGGCTGTCCACCGGATCGACCCGCGTCCCGAGCTGCGTGACGACCTCTCCGTCCACCCGTACGCGGCCCTGTCGTATCAGGTCTTCGCTGGCCCTGCGCGAGGCCACGCCGGCGCGGGCGAGGAACTTTTGCAGCCGCATCCCTTCTACCACGTCAGTCGCTCTCCGCCGCCGCCTCCCCGGCGAGGGCCTCCCGGGCCACGGCCTCCTCATCAGGGGCCTCCTCGGCGCTGACCGTCTCGGCCTCCATGGCCTCCTGGAGCTCGCCCAGCACCACCGGAAGTTCGTCGGGCGCCGGCAGGTCTGAAAGATCCTTGAGCCCGAAGTGCTCGAGGAACCTGCTGGAGACACCGTACAGGAGCGGACGCCCGAGTCCCTCGCCGCGTCCGACGACCTCCACGAGTTCCCAGTCGAGTAGCGTGCGAAGCACGGAGCTGGCGCTCACCCCCCGGACCTCCTCGATCTCGATCCGGCCAATCGGATTCCGGTACGCGATGATGGCCAGCGTCTCGAGGGCGGCGGGAGACAGGTGCGGCGCCCGGGGCACGGAGTCGAAACGCTCCAGATAGGGGGCGAATTCGGGGCGCGTAAGGATCTGGTAGCCGTCCCCGAGCTGGTAAATCTGAAAGGCGCGCTCGGACGCCTCGTACTGGTCACGCAGGGCGCGTATCGCATCGAGCACCCGCTCCCGATCCAGGCTCTCGTCCGCCCGGGCGATCTCGTCCGGGTCGAGCGCCGTCTGGCTCGCGAAGAGGGTGGCCTCGACGACCTGTTCATCCCTCACAGGCTCACTCCCCGGTCTCGGGTCCGTCAGCCGATCGCGGCCCACCGTCCCGGTTCCCCGGAAGCAGCCAGATCGACGAGAATGGTTTGACTTGCTCGATTCGGAGGACCTGCTGCCGGGCCAGCTCGAGAGCCGCCAGCAGGGAAGCCACGGCGTGCGCTCTCGTTCCCCACGGCCTGAACAGCCGGTCGAAGGAGACCTTCTTGGCCTTCGACAGGAGCCTCCGCAGCAGCGAGGCCTTCTCCTCGACCGTCACCGTCTGCGACGGCGGACGAACCTCGGCCGGTGGCAGCGGCTCGGGGATGCGGGCCGCTATCGACAGGAACTCGGCGAGCGACAGCTCGAGTTCCACGGGCGCGAGACCCGGCGACGGTCGGTGCTCGACGAATCCCTTTCCGAAGTGACGGCCTCTCTGCGCCTCCGCCCCCTCCAGCACGTGGACGACGTCCTGGAAGTGCTCGTACTCGAGGAGTCGGCGCACGAGCTCGGCGCGGGGATCCTCATCCCAGTCCGGCTGCTCGGGGCGCGGAAGGAGCAGCTGCGCCTTGATCCGAACCAGGGTGGCCGCCATCTCCAGGAATTCGCCTGCCCGCTCGATCGGCATCGCCTCGAGGCCCCCTTCGAGCGCTTTGACGAACTGCTCGGTGATGCGGGCGATCGGAATGTCGAAGATGTCGATATCCTGCGCCCGGATGAGGTGCAGGAGAAGGTCCAGCGGGCCCTCGAATCGCTCCAGCGATACCTGGAACGGCTCGATGGATCGGGAGATCGGCTCCGTGGACGCAGTGCTGGGACTCATTTGGGAATCACGTCGACCTTGATTCGACGGCATGACCGGTGTAATCTATGCGATCTTTGGATCCACGACACGTGATCAACTGAAGGAACTGAGCCTTGCCGAATATCAAGAGTGCCCGCAAGAGGCTTCGCCAGTCGCACAAGCGGCGGGAGCGCAACCGCACGGTGCGTTCCGAGATCCGGACCCGCACCAAGAGCCTTCTGCAGACCGAGTCGCCGAACGACGCGGAGGCGGCGTATCGGAAGGTCGCATCCATGCTGGATACGGCGGCCCGCAAGGGAATCGTGTCGAAGCAGGC
Source organism: Candidatus Benthicola marisminoris (assembly GCA_023554335.1). Classification (GTDB taxonomy): domain Bacteria; phylum Gemmatimonadota; class Gemmatimonadetes; order Palauibacterales; family Palauibacteraceae; genus Benthicola; species Benthicola marisminoris. Next base: position 341 of record JAMJQR010000266.1, on the reverse strand, counting down.
GGCGGCGCGGCGCAAGTCGCGGCTCGCGCGGTACGTGAAGGGACTCGGCGACTGAGCTTCCCTCCAGGGAAAGCCATTCATCGAACAGCCCGCGGGCCCGCAAGGGTCGCGGGCTGTCGGCTTTCAGTGATCCTCCGACTTCCGCTTCGAGTCAGCCTCCTCGCCGGAACCGCTCTCGTCCTCGTCCAGCATGGCAGACACGGCGTCGAAGCTGTCGGCATCGTCGAGTGAGAGAGACTCCAGAAACTCCAGCTCGTCCATGAACTCGTCCGGCTCCGCCTCGGCAGCCGGCGCTACGACGACCTCATCTTCGGCGGCCTCCTCCGTGGCCTCATCTTCCT
>JAMJQR010000265.1 GCA_023554335.1 Candidatus Benthicola marisminoris | reverse complement strand
CGCCTTCCGAACGCCGCAGCTCGTGATCGGCAGGGGTGGCGCTGACGAACAGGGCCGCAGGCACGATCGACTCCCACTCCTCGAAATCGAGGGGACGGTTGTCGAGGGCCGACGGAAGGCGGAACCCGAATTCCACCAGCGTGGTCTTTCGGCTCCGGTCTCCCTTGTACATCGCGCCGATCTGCGGAACGGTCACGTGCGACTCGTCGACCACCACGAGAAAATCCTCGGGGAAGTAGTCGAGCAGGCAGAACGGCCTCTCACCGGGCTCCCGACCGTCGAAGTACCGGGAGTAGTTCTCGATTCCCTGGCACACCCCGATCTCCCGCAGCATCTCCACGTCGAAGCGCGTCCTCTGCTCCAGGCGCTGCGCCTCGAGGAGCCGGCCATCGGTGCGAAGGTCCATCAGTCGGGCCTCCAGCTCCGTCAGGATTCCGTCGATGGCTCGCTCCAGGCGGTCGGGGTCTACCGCGTAGTGCGTGGCGGGAAACACTGCCGTGCGCTGGAGCGGGGCGATGGCCTTCCCGGTCAGAGGGTCGATCTTGGTGATGCGCTCGACCTCGTCGCCGAACAGCTCGATGCGCACCGCCTGTTCCTCGTACGCCGGGAGGACCTCGATCACGTCGCCGCGGACCCGGAACGTGCCCCGGCGGAAATCGATGTCGTTCCGGCCGTACTGGATCTGCACCAGGCCGGCCAGGATATCTCGGCGGCCAATGGTCTGGCCGACCTCTACGGTCAGCATCTGCGAGCGATAGGAGCGGGGATCGCCGAGGCCGTAGATGGCCGAGACGGAAGCCACCACGATCACATCGCTCCGCTCCATCAGCGAGGACGTGGCGCGAAGGCGGAGGCGGTCGATGTCCTCGTTGATCGAGGCATCCTTCTCGATGTACGTGTCCGTCGTCGGCACGTACGCCTCGGGTTGATAGTAGTCGTAATAGGAGATGAAGTACTCGACCGCGTTCCGGGGGAAGAACTGCTTGAGCTCCCCGTACAACTGGGCGGCCAGAGTCTTGTTGTGGCTCATGACCAGCGTGGGGAGCCCCGTCTCCTGAATCACCCCGGCCATGGTGACCGTCTTGCCGCTCCCCGTCACCCCGAGAAGCGTCTGCCAGCGCTCGCCCCGCCGGACACCGTCCGCCAGGGTCTGAATCGCCTCGGGCTGGTCGCCCGTGGGATCGAAAGGCAGCTCGAGATGAAAACCGTCCGCGGTCACGTAACTCCTCTGAATGCGATCAACAGGGCCGGCCCCGGCGTGTGTTCGACTCCTTGACGAAGGGCACCGCGCCGATCACGTTGCGGCCTCGCAACCGCTCGTACAAGGGGCGTCCCCGGGAGGCCGGATGAACCGACATCTGAAGACGATGCTCCCGCTGGCGGTGAGCGCCGCTGTGATGGCGGGCTGCTCGGACGGGACGTCCGAGCGAGACGCCCGTATCGCGGAGCTCCAGGGCCAGCGCCGGACCCTCCTGCTGCAGTTCAGCTCGACACAGAACGCCATTCGCGGCATCCAGGTCAGAGCCCTTCAGGAACCGGGAGTCCAGGCCGCCCAGGACACGTTCAACGCGCGCCTGAGAGCGGTGGTTCAGCGGGACGACCCTGAATCCGTCGCGCTGCTGGACAGAGCGGAAGTCGTGGGTCGCGAGCTGCAGCAACTCTCGGTCCCCGTGCTTCTTCAGCAAGGCCAGGACGACCCGAGACTCGGCCCCGAGGAGCGGGCCCAGCTGGCGAGCGACCTCGCAGAGACCGAACGCGCGCTGCGTCCGGTGATCGACAGGGCGTTCGAGGATCGAATGGTCGTGGAGGCATTCGGCGCGCTCAGTGACAGCGTCGTGGCCGCCATGCTTCGGATGGACCCCAGTACCCAGGTGTCCATGGACCTCATGGCCGAGATCGAAGGCCAGGTAGCCGAGATCGACGCGGAGATCGCCAGTCTGTCTGGAGAATAGAGCCGGCTTCAGACCTCGAGGGTGAGGTCGCTGTCTCCGAAGCTCTCCTTGCGCTCTACCGAGAGCACGCCCTTCACGCGACGTATCTGTCGCATCACCTTCTTCAGGTGCGCCAGGTTCTCGACCTCCACCACGAACTGACCCGTCATTCCGCCTTCGGTCGAGCGAATATCCGCGGACTGGATGTTGGTCCCCGTATCGCTGATCGAGCGCGCGATGTCCGCGAACAGTCCGTGCCGGTCGGTGCCCTCCATGACGATCCGGACCAGGAAGCGCTGTGAGCCATCATCGTCCCAGTCGATGAGAATCCTGCGCTCCGGTAGATCCGGCAGGTTCAGCACGTTGGGACAGTCGCGCCGGTGGATGGAGATTCCGCGGCCCACCGTGATGTACCCGACCACCTCGTCTCCCGGTACGGGCTGACAGCACTGGGAATACCGGACCATCAGGTTGTCCATTCCCTGGATCCGCACCCCCTTCGGCTCGCGCCAGACCTTCTTCACGAACTTCGAGAGCGGGTGGTCCTGCTTCTCGCGCTCCTCCACCTCTTCCGGGAAGACCGCCCGCATGACCTTCGTCATCCCCAGGTCGCCGCGGCCCACGGCAGCGTACAATCCGTTCGTCCCGTCGACCGTGCCAAGTCGGCTCGCCGCGCTCTCGATCTGCTCTTCCGTCGGCTTGAGCCGCTTCTTCCTCCATTCGCGGGACAGGATCTCCCGTCCGAGCCGCACGGACGAGTCGTACTCTTCCCGGCGGATCCACTGGCGGATACGATGCCGGGCCCGGCTCGTCTGGACGAAGCCGAGCCAGTCGCGCGACGGCGTCTGCGAGTCCGACGTCAGGATCTCCACCGTGTCACCGTTCCGGAGGGCACGGGACAGCGGCACGATCCGTCCGTTCACCTTGGCGCCGGAGCAACGCGTCCCGACCTCCGTGTGCACCGCGTACGCGAAATCGATCGGCGTCGCGCCCTTCGGGAGCTGCTTCACGTCACCGGCGGGCGTGAACACGAAGATCTCGTCCTGGAACAGGTCGATCTTCAGGAACTCCAGGAACTCTTCCGGCTCTCGTGTCTCTTGCTGCCACTCCAGGACCTGCCGGAACCAGGTGAGCTTCTCGTCGACCTCGTCCCCTTCCCGGCTCTCCTTGTACCGCCAGTGCGCGGCGATCCCGAGCTCCGCCGTGTGGTGCATCTCCTCCGTGCGCAGCTGGATCTCATACAGCCGCCCACCCGGGCCGAAGATCGTGGTGTGCAGGCTCTGGTACAGGTTCGACTTCGGGGTCGCGATGTAGTCGTGGAACCTCTCGGTGAGCGGTGTCCACTTGTTGTGAATCACCCCGAGGGCGTGGTAGCAGTCCCGTACGGACGAGAGGATGACGCGCACCGCGAGCACGTCGTAGATCTCCTCGTACGGACTGGCCCGACGCTTCATCTTGCGGTGGATCGACCACAGGTGCTTCGCTCTTCCCTCGACCTCGCAGTCGAGGCCGGCGGCACGCAGCTCCTCCTCGAGCGGCGCTACCATCTGAGCTATCAGGCTCTCCCGTTCGCTGCGCTTGTCCGAGACGGTGCCGGCCACGCCGCGATACTCCTCCGGCTCCAGGAACTTGAAGGCCAGGTCCTCGAGCTCCCAGCGGACCCGGGCCATCCCCAAGCGGTGCGCCAG
>JAMJQR010000264.1 GCA_023554335.1 Candidatus Benthicola marisminoris | reverse complement strand
GGTCGGCATGTACACGGCCACGTCCGTGGAGCAGTACGGAGCCCGGATCCGATGGTCGGTAGCGTTGATCGACGTCTTCCTGGGCGCTCTCATCTGGTTCGTGGTTGTGTGGACGGGAACGGCTCGGCTCTGGCTCGCCGCCGCCGCGACCGGCGTGCTGGCCGCGGTCCTGATCGCGAATTTCGCATCGCCCACCGGCATCGTGTTCTCTGAGATATCGGCTCTCGAATCCCTGGAGCTGCCATGGGGCGAGACCGTGATGAACGCGGTGGGGACCACCGGTCCCTGGAAGCTCCTCGGCGACATTCCCGGACTGCTGCTGGTCGTCCTCGTGATCGACGCCTGTATCCGGCTGTGGCGCCGGGGGGGGCGCCACCGAGCTCTGGTGATCGGGCTCACGCTGGGTCTCATCCTGCCTTCGCTCACCGTGCACGAGCTCCTGGTCGATCTTGGAGTGATCCGGTTCCCGTACGTACTCTCCTTCGCCTTCCTGGCGATGTTGCTCGTCCTCTCGTTCGAGCTGGCGGGCGAGGTCGTTCGCGCGGGGACACTCTCCGGGGAGATCGTCGAGAGGGAACGCCGCTGGAGCGCGTTACTCAGCGAGGTTCGGCTGTTGGTGGCCGGTCTGGATGCGGAGGGCCGGATCGACTACGTGAATCCGTTCTTCATCGAGGTCTCTGGCTACGAAGGCGAGGTTGCGATCGGTCGCCGCTTCGCGGACTTCGTGCCCGAGGCCGAGCGGGAAGAGGTCGAGGCGTGCGTGCGGGATTCGCTCGCCGGGATCGGTGAGGGCCACGTCACCCGGTCCCTGATCACTGCGTCGGGTGAGCGGCGGGTCATCCGGTGGGCCACGGTCGCGGTGCGCGGTTCCGCTGAGTCACCCGGTGGCATCCTGCGCGTGGGCACCGACGTGACCGAGCAGGTGGCCGCCGAGTCCGCGAGGGATGATGCGATTCGAGAGCTCGAAGAGTTCAAACGACTGCTCGAGGAAGAGAACGTCTTTCTCCGGCAGGAGCTGGAGGTGACCCACGGGTTCGCGGACATCGTGGGCGAGAGCGATGCCCTGAAGTACGTACTTCACCGGGTGGAACAGGTCGCGCACACGGACGCGACCGTGGTGATCGAGGGAGAGACCGGTGTCGGGAAGGAGCTCGTTGCCAGGGCCATCCACAGGCGAAGCTCGCGCGCGGGTCGCCCCTTCATCACGGTCGATTGCGGGTCTCTGCCCGCCAACCTGATCGAGAGTGAGCTGTTCGGACACGAGAAGGGCGCTTTCACGGGAGCCTCCGCGCTGCGTCGCGGGAGGTTCGAGCTGGCCGACGGAGGCACGGTCTTCCTCGACGAAATCGGCGACCTTACGCTCGACCTCCAGGTCCGGCTGCTGCGGGTCCTTCAGGAGGGGGAGTTCACGCGAATCGGCGCTTCGAGGCCTCGGAAGGCAGACGTCCGAGTGATCGCGGCCACGAATCGTCACCTCGAGGAGGAAGTACGGGCGGGTCGATTCCGCGAAGACCTGTTCTATCGCCTGCACGTATACCCGATCACGGTTCCGCCGCTGCGCGACCGACGCGAAGACATCCCGCTCCTCGTACACCACTTCGTCCGCCGCCACGCGTCCGGCATGGGCAAGGACATCGACGCCGTACCGGGGACGACCATGCAGCGTCTGACGCAGTACGACTGGCCAGGCAACGTCCGCGAACTGGAGAACGTTCTCGAGAGATCGGTGATTCTCTCGTCCGCCGAGGTCCTGAGCCTGCCTCCAGGCTTCGGGACCGTCTGGAAGCCCGCGCCGGGCGACGTGCAGACCGGTCCCGACCTTACCCTGGACGTCGTGGAACGCCAGCACATACAGAACGTGCTCGAGAGCACCGGGTGGAAGATCGAAGGAGATGAGGGCGCGGCGGTTCGCCTTGGGCTCAAGCCGAGCACCCTTCGATCGCGAATGAAGAAGCATGGGATTCGCCGCACGCCCTGACGGCCCTCGCACGCATCGACCGACCGCAGGTCCCTCCGCCGCCACTTGAGTCACGATATTTCGTGGTTCCGCGACATTTCGCGACAACCGACGCGGGCGGCGACCGTGGACGCCGCCTTCAAATAGTCGTCAAACTTATCTAGAGTATACAGTTACGTGATCGCACGCTGCAGTGCGCGCCATATGGCCGGTGCGGCATGAGGCATGCGTAGTGAAGGACGCGTCCCATCCAAGCACCTGATGGCCCACCTCGCCAGCCAAGGAGGATGAAATGAATCCGGCACACCCGAACCGCAGAAGATGGGGAGCCTCGATCGGCTGGCCCAGCGCGCTGCTGACGCTTGGTTTGGCACTGCTGCTGGTCGCCCCAGCGGCGCAGGCGCAGGACGCGCCCGAGCTGCGCAGCCGCACCCTGAACGGGCACGACTTCATTCCATCGGCCCGCCTGTTCGATCCCTTCATCGTGACCTTCGTGAAGAACAACACCGGGGTCGGCAGTGCGATGGACGTGATCACCCGGGTCGAGGACCTCGACGGGGAAACGCTCGAGCTGGTGGGCGATGTCACGTTCCTCGGCATCGGATTCGGCTATCAGCAGAAGCTCGCCGACTGGGCGGCGGCCTATTTCGACGTGGGCGGCGGCGGCCGTTTCGGCACAGCCGTGGAGTCCGTCCTGGCCACAGGGCTGAACGCCTACGTGGACTTCAAGCTAGGAGCCAAGTTCCGCCTGTGGCACAACCAGCGCTTCTTCCTCTCCGCCAACCTCGACTACGCCAACACCGGTGTGAGCAGCGTCAACGTCCTGAACTGGGTGCGCAACGTCGTGGAGTCGGAGGAACTCACGGACTCGACGCTCGTGGCCACGGGAAGCACCGGCAGTGCGCGGGCCGGACTGAACCTCGCGTACGCTCCGACGCCCTGGCTCGGCCTCACCGGGCTGACGCTGTTCGGGCTCGGGAACGCGGTGGGGGACCTCGACAGCGAGTTCGCGTTCGAAGGGTCGATCGCCGCCGACATCGACTTCGGCGTAATCAGCAAGATCCCGCTCGGCCTCCTGCTGGCTTTCAACTCCAATTCCTTCACGCAGGAGGGTGGAGACATCACGGAGTCGATCGACTCGTTCATCTGGGG
>JAMJQR010000263.1 GCA_023554335.1 Candidatus Benthicola marisminoris | reverse complement strand
CCGCCTCCCGACCGTACGAGGTCCACGGTCACGTCCGGATAGCGCTCTTTCAGGCTGGCCGCCAGACCGGCGGCTCGGGGTCCGTAGTTTCAAACACCGCAGTATTCGATGCTCACTCGCATCGCGGCCTCCTTTGGATCTCGTAGTCTGGTGCGCCCTATTCAGGACCCTCGATGATCACGATGGCCGCCGCCGTCCCCGCTTCGTGCGTGAAGCTGAGGTGCGCCGACACGCCGCCAGCCTGCCGAAAGGCCGACCGGGCCGCATCGTGCAGCCTGAGGCGAGGCTGGCCGCTGGCGTCCGTCTCGACCTCGATGTGGCTCCAGCGCATTCCTTCCCGCAGTCCCGTGCCAAGCGCCTTTACGAAGGCCTCCTTGGCAGCGAAGCGAGCCGCGTAGCACTCGTCCGGTCGCTTCCTGCCGTCGCACGCACGCCTCTCGGCGGCGGTAAACAGCCTTCCGCGGGCACGATCGGGAAAACGCTCCAGAAGCTCTCGCACCCGCTCGATGCGCACGTGGTCTATGCCGATACCCTTGATCATGCGGTCCAATCACCCGTAATCCGGCTGCCCGCGCACCGGCCACTCGCCGGTGTGACACGGCAGCAGTATTGTCCCTCGCTTCCGGCCGGGCAACGGGACCCGGTCGGACGGATCGACTCCCTCCGTAAGGGTGCCGACCGCGAGACGCACGCATGATGGAGCGCGAGGGAACGATGGAAGATCGCGTAGCCGACGTGATCGAGGCGCTGGCAGCCAGACTGCCGGATCACGATCCGGAGCTGCTGGGCGAATTCGGGCGCAAGCTCCTTTCACGCGCACCTGCCGACCGGCTGGAGGAGGCTGAGCCGGGCCTGGTGTCCGAGCAGGCCGCCGCCCTGTTCCGCCTTCTAGAGGACACGGAGTCCGAGCGGATCGGGGTCCGTCTGACCCGCCTTCCGGATCGCCCTCACCGGGCCGTGCTATTCACGGTGATGTCGGATTGCGCCTTCATCGTCGAGACGCTGCAGGAAATGCTCACCGCCGAGGGGTACTCCATCATCGCACTCCTCCATCCCATCCTGTCGATCTCCAGAGATCCGGCGGGGCGGGTGGCCGCGATCGGGGACCGGGTCGGGCCGGGGACGCGCACGTCCGCGACGATGATCCTGTTCGAGGGTCTGAAGCCGGACGATGACGCCGGGCTGGCGGCCGAAGTCGAACGGCGGCTGGGCCAGGTGCAGCTGGCCACGGGCGGCTTCGAGAGCATGATGGGCCGAGCGCAGGAGATCGAGCGTGACCTGGAGGGTCTCAAGGAAGCGCTCGAGTGGAGGAGCGCGGAGCTGACCGAGGTACAGGAGTTTCTGGAGTGGCTGCGCGACGGGAACTTCGTGTTCCTCGGATTCCGGGAATACGAGATCCGGCCGGCGAAGCTGGAGGGCAGGGAGGTACAGCTCCTCAGGGGCTCCTCGTGCGGGATCCTCTCGGACGAGCTCAGCTCGAAGGTCTATGAGGCCGTCCCCGTGGAGGACCTCCCCTCGGAGCTGACGGCGCGGGTGCTGGGGGGACCGCTGCTGATGGTGTCCAAGACCAATGCGTTGTCTCCGGTTCACCGGCGGGCACGCATGGACGACGTGAGTATCAAGAGACTGGCTCCTGACGGGACGGTTCTCGGTGAGCGCCGGTTTCTCGGCCTGTTTACGGCCAAGGCGTTTACCAAGGACGCGTCTGCCACGCCCATACTGAGGAGGAAGCTGGCCGAGATACTCGAGGAGGAGGAGGTCGAGACCGGGACCCACGACCATGGCCTGATCGTGCGGCTGTTCAACAGCCTGCCGAAGGAGGACCTGTTCGTGGCGCCCGTCGGAGAACTTCTGCCCGTCATCGACGCGCTGCTCGAGACACACGCCAGCGGAGAGGTCCTGCTGCTGGGCCGTCCCGATCCCCTGGGCCGGGGCGCGACCCTCATGGTGGTGATGCCCCGAAATCGATTCTCAGCCGAGGTCCGGCAGAAGGTGCAGGACCTGATCGTCGAGGCGTACGGGGGGCAGATCCTCAACTATCACCTGGCGCTGGGCGAGGGGTCGCAGGCACGGCTTCACTTCCACGTGGCCGCCGCGCCCGAAGCCGTGTCGCGCGTGGATCTCGCGGATCTCAGGGAAAAGGTGCGGGAGACGATCCGTTCCTGGGGGGAGAAGGTCCGCGCGGCGCTCGAGGAAACGGTCGGGCCACAGCCGGCCGCCGAGCTCGTCCACCGGTATGGTTCCGCGTTCTCATCGGAATACGTGGCTACCACCCCTGTGCGAACGGCCGTCCGCGACATCGAGGTGCTCGAAGAGGTGCGCTCCTCGGGGATGAGTCGGGTGACCCTTCTGGATCTGGACCCGCCCGAGGATCATCGCTACTGGCTCACGGCCTTCGACAGGGGAGAGAGTCACGCCCTGAGCGACGTCATGCCGGTTCTGGAGAACTTCGGTTTTCGGGTGATTCGTGCCGAGGCGCACGACGTGGCCCTGGAGGACGGAGGCCAGCCGCTGACGATTCACGGCTTTCTGGTCGATGTCCCGGCCGAGTGGAATGTGGACCGGGCGACGGCCGAGCCCAGAGTCGAAGAGGCTCTGCGGGCGGTCCAGGCCGGTTGGGCCGAGAACCTGTTCATCAACCGGCTGATTCTCTCCGCGGGCCTTACATGGCGGCAGGTGGCTCTGCTCAAGGCCTACGGGGCCTACGCGTTCCGCATCGGAGCGGTCTCTAGCCGCCTCGGGCTTCGCCGGCCGATCGTGGCGTACCCGAAGGCCGCCCGGCTCCTGTGGGAGATCTTCGCGGTGCAGTTCGACCCCTCGCTGGTCGGCGATCGGGTGATGGCTGGCATCGCGCTGCGGGATGCGTTTCAGGATACGCTGAAGCAGGTCGAGGGTATCGATGACGACCGCACGCTGCGCCGACTCCTCAACCTGATCGACTGTACCACCCGGACCAACTACTTCCAGGCCCGCCGTCACGCGAGCCCCGAAGCTCCGATCGCGCTCAAGTTCGACTGCCGTCAGATCGAGGCCATGCCGGAGCCGCGGCCAAGGCATGAAATCTGGGTGAACAGTGCGCGGACCGAGGGAGCGCACCTGCGGATGGGAGACGTGGCCCGGGGCGGTCTGCGCTGGAGCGACCGGCTCGAGGACTTCCGGGTCGAGGTGCTCGGCCTGGTGAAGACGCAGCAGGTCAAGAACGCGGTGATCGTCCCGGAGGGAGCGAAGGGGGCCTTCGTGGTGAGCCGGCCGCCCGAGGATAGGGCGCTGGCAAGGGAGGCGGGCGTCACCAGCTACCGGGACTTCGTCAGCGCGCTCCTGGACATCACGGACAACGTGGAAAATGGGCAGGTCGTGCACCCCGACGACTGCGTGATCCGCGACGGGGAGGATCCCTACCTGGTCGTCGCCGCGGACAAGGGTACCGCTACCCTTTCGGATACCGCCAATGGCCTGTCGGCGGAGTACGGATTCTGGATGGGCGATGCGTTCGCCTCTGGAGGATCGAAGGGCTACGACCACAAGGAGATGGGCATCACCGCACGGGGCGCGTGGGAGTGTGTGAAACGCCACTTCAGGGAGATGGGAAAGAACATCCAGGAGGAGGCATTCACGGCGGTCGGCATCGGCGACATGAGCGGCGACGTCTTCGGAAACGGGATGCTGCTGAGCCGAGAGACCCGGCTTCTGGCCGCCTTCGACCACCGGAACATCTTCATCGATCCGGATCCGGATCCCGAAGTGAGCTGGCACGAGCGCAAGCGACTCTTCGAGCTGACGGGGTCGTCGTGGACCGACTACGCGTCCGAGCTGATCAGTGAGGGCGGCGGCGTATGGGGCCGCGGCGACAAGCAGATCCACCTGAGCCCGCAGGCGCGAAATGCCCTGGGGATCGAGGAAGAGACCCTGAACGGCGAGGCCCTGGTGCGCGCGATTCTCGGGGCTCCCGTCGAGTTGTGGTGGAACGGCGGGATCGGCACCTACGTGCGGGCCACCTCGGAAACCGATGCGGAGGTCTCCGATCCGAGCAACGACTTGGTTCGGATTCCGGCCAGCGAGCTGCGAGCCAGGGTGGTGGGCGAGGGCGGGAATCTGGGGCTCACCCAGCGTGGCCGCATCGAGTACGCGCTGCACGGCGGACGACTGAACACGGACGCCCTCGACAACTCCGCCGGAGTGGATACGTCCGATCACGAGGTGAACCTGAAGATTCTCCTCGGTCAGTGTGTGTCCTCCGGGGAGATGAGCGAGGAGGAGCGAGACGCCCTGCTCGCCGCCGTCGAGGACCAGGTGGGACGCGCCGTGCTTCGAAACAGCTACACGCAGAGCCTGGCGGTCAGCCTCGACCAGCACCGGGTCAGAAAGAACCCTACGGCCTTCGGAGAAGCCCTCGTCTCGCTCGAGCGGGCCGGCCTCCTGGATCGGGGGCTCGAGAACCTGCCCTCCAGCGAGGCCCTGTCGGAAAGGCTCGAGCAGGGCACGACCTACCTGACGCGTCCGGAGCTGTCCGTGCTGCTCGCGTACGCGAAGATGCAGATGAAGCGGTGTCTGGCTGATTCGGACCTGCTGGACGATCCGGCGCTGCTCGACCTGGTACACGACTACTTCGCCACCGATGTGGTCGAGAAGGTTGGGAATGGACCGATCGAGGACCATCGTCTTCGGTCGAACATCGCGGCCACGGAGCTCACCAACCGCCTGGTCGACACCATGGGCGCGGCCGGTCTCATTCAGATCATGGGCGAGACGCACCGCAACGGCGCCGAGGTGGCCAAAGCGTGGTACGTCGCGTACCGGGTGTCGGCGGCGTCAGAGCTATTCGCCGGGTTGCACGGTCTGGATCACGAGGTGAGCGCCGGCGTCCAGGCGCAGTGGCTGCTTGCCGCGACGGAATCGCTCGCCCGGTCGGCCCGATGGATCCTCGCGAACGCCGACCTGCACCGGTCCGTGAGCGAGCTCGTTTCCTGGTACGGGGAACCGGTGGCGGCGCTCCGTGCCGATCTCGGCGAGCTGCTACCGGAGCCCAAGCGTACGCAGGTAGGTGACCGACTGACGCTGCGGATGGCCGACGGAATGAACCGTGGTCTGGCCTGGAGTCTCGTCTGTCTCGAGTTCCTCGATGGTCTGCTTCCCGTGGCCGGGCTGTCGCGGGAGACCGCGATCGGCGCGAGAGAGGTGGGAGACCTCTACTTCGGTATCGCATCGGACATCGACTTCCCGTGGCTCCAGGATCGCCTGTCCGATCTGCCGGACGCGGATCTGTGGGAGCAGAGGGCGGCACGCAGGCTGGCCATCGACCTCGAGTCGGCGCGCCGGTCGATCGTCCGACGTCTGATCCAGGAAGGCGGGCCGCAGGGGTACGACGACGCGACGATGGCCTCCTTCCGGCAGCGATGCACGGAAGGGCTTACCCGCATTCACGGACTGGTGGACGAGCTCAAGGCTTCGGAGGAACTCGGTTTGGCCGCCCTGATGGTCGCGGTCCAGGCGATCACCGATCAATGCGGCAAGTGGCAGATGGAGGGGCGGCCCGCGTCGTGAGCCGGCAAGCCGGGACGGGCTCGAGTTCCCGTCCCGGCAAAGACACACGGCGTCTAGTACGTAGTTAAGTAGCGCTCCTGCTCCCACACGGTGACCTGCGCGATGTACTCGGCCCACTCCTGCTTCTTGGCGTGCACATAGTTCTCGAAAAGGTGCTCGCCAAGGGTCTCCCGGATCAGCTCGTCCTTCTCCATCTCGACGATCGCCTCTCCCAGATTCGCCGGCAGGCTCTCCATCTGGTACCTGGAGCGCTCCTCGTCACTCAACTCCCAAACGTTCGTGTCGATCGGCGGGCCCGGATCGATCTCTCGCTCCAGCCCGGCGAGACCGGCGGCGATCTGAACCGCCAGAGCCAGGTACGGATTGCAGGCCGGGTCGGGCATACGGAATTCCACACGCGTCCCGATTCCCCGCCGGTCCGGTACCCGGATCATGGGCGATCGATTGCGCTGCGACCACGCTATGTCGACGGGCGCCTCATACCCGGGGACGAGACGCTTGTAGCTGTTGACGAGGGGGTTCGTGATCGCGGCGATGGCCTTGGCGTGCGCCTTGAGTCCCCCGATGTAGTGACGCATGGGGTCGGAGATTTGGTACTCCGCGTCCGGGTCGAA
>JAMJQR010000262.1 GCA_023554335.1 Candidatus Benthicola marisminoris | reverse complement strand
GCGGTCCTGGACGGCCGGTCCGTGGCGGCATTCTTCGCCGAGTCGATCCCCGGGTGCGCCGGACAGGTGGTTCCCCCGAGCGGCTACCTCGAGCAGGCGTACGGGCACGCCCGGGACGCCGGAGCCCTGTGCGTAGCGGACGAGGTGCAGGTCGGGTTCGGGCGCGTGGGCTCCCACTGGTGGGCCTTCGAGGCGCAGGGAGCGGTTCCGGATCTCGTCACGCTAGGGAAGCCGATCGGGAACGGGCACCCGATGGGCGCCGTCGTGACCACGCGGGAGATCGCGGACGCCTTCGACAACGGGATGGAGTACTTCAACACGTTCGGCGGAAATCCGGTGTCCTGCGCCGTCGGTCTCGCCGTCCTGGACGTCATCGAGGAGGAGGGCCTGCGGGCGCGTGCCCTCGAGGTCGGGACGCGCTTCCGCGAAGGTCTCGCCGAGCTGGCCGCCCGCCACGAGCTGGTGGGCGATGTCCGCGGGCTCGGCCTGTTCATCGGCGTCGAGCTGGTGCGCGATCGCGAGACCCTGGAACCGGCCACGGAGGAAGCGGCCGACGTGGTCAACCTGATGCGCGATCGGCGCATCCTCCTGAGCACGGACGGTCCGTTCGAGAACGTGATCAAGATCAAGCCGCCGCTGGTATTCACGCACGAGGACGCCGGCCGGGTGGTGGGCGAGCTGGACGCGGTGCTGGCGGGGGTCCCGCCCCGCGGCGATACTCGACCCATGACGAACCGATAACCCTGCCAGGGGAGGAGCTCCAATGTTCGAGGCGAGCACATATTCGGACCGGCGTCGCGTCCTTCGCGAGAGCATAGGATCCGGGCTGATCCTGTTCCTGGGCAACGATCCGGCGCCGATGAACTACCCGGACAATCCCTACCACTTCAGGCAGGACAGCTCCTTTCTGTACTACTTCGGCCTCGACCAGGCCGGCCTGGCCGGCGTCATCGACGCGGACACCGGTGAAGAGATCGTCTTCGGCCACCAGCCGACGGTGGACGAGATCGTGTGGACGGGTCCCCTGCCCACCCTGGCGGAAGAATGCGCCCACGTGGGAGTGAGCCGCAGCGAAGAACCGGAGAAGCTGGGAGATGTGCTCCGGGCGGCCCGGGACGCCGGACGCGACATCCACTTCCTGCCCCAGTACCGGGCGTGGAATCGCATCAAGCTCGCCCGCATGCTCGGGATCCCGGGGCTCCAGACGGACGACCACGTATCACGGCCCCTGCTCGAGGCCGTGGTGGACCAGCGGCTCTACAAGACCGACGAGGAAGTGGCCGAGATCGAAATCGCGATCGACATCAGCTACGACATGCACACGCTGGCCATGCACATGATCCGCCCGGGAATGGTGGAACGCGAAGTGGCAGGCGCGGTGGAGGGTGTCGTGCTGTCGCGCGGAGGTCTGACCTCGTTTCCGATCATCTTCTCGGTCCGGGGCGAGGTGCTGCACAATCACGGATACGACAACGTGATGAAGGCCGGGCAGCTGGCGGTGCACGACTCCGGCGCCACCTCGCCCATGGGCTATGCTTCGGACATCACGCGCACCATGCCCGTGAACGGGACGTTCGATACCCGGCAGAGGGAGATCTACGAGATCGTGCTCGGCGCGCTCACCACGGCCACGGCAGCCATGCGGCCGGGGATCTCGTTCCGCGACGCCCACTTCGTGGCGTGCCGGGAGATCGCGACCGGGCTCAAGGCGCTCGGGGTGATGAAAGGCGATGTGGACGAGGCCGTGGCCGCCGGGGCTCACGCGATCTGCATGCCGCACGGCCTGGGCCACATGATGGGTCTGGACGTGCACGACATGGAGGGACTTGACGAGAACCTGGTGGGATATGGAAAGGAGCTCGAGCGCAGCAAGCAGTTCGGCACCGCCTATCTGCGAGCGGCCAGGACGCTCGAGCCCGGGTTCGTGCTCACGGTGGAGCCGGGCTGCTACTTCATTCCCGAGCTGATCGATCAGTGGCGGGCCGACGGGACGAACGCCGAGTTCCTCGACTTCGACGTCCTGGATTCCTACAAGGGATTCGGGGGAGTCCGCATCGAGGACGATGTGCTCGTCACGCCCGACGGGTACCGGGTCCTGGGCCGTCCGATTCCGAAGACGGTGGCGGAGGTCGAAGAGGAGATGGGGGCCGACGCGTGAAGCTGCCCGAAGCACAGGAGATCGAGCCCTTCGACCTGGCGACCCGCCTCGAGGCGGGGGAGCCGATCCGGGTGCTCGACGTCCGGGCCCCCCAGCGACTGGCCGCCGGCCGGGTCGATCTCGTTCCGCCCGAGCGCTTCCACAACGTGCGCGGCTCCCAGTTCGTGCACCTGGCCGACCCCGCCGCATCCATAGGCCTGGATCCAGCAGACCCCGTGGCCGTGGTCTGCGGCCACGGGAACGACAGCCGGGTCATCGCGGCCATGCTTGATCAGCGCGGCTACGAGGCGTGGTCCCTCCGCGGAGGCGTGACGGCCTGGATGCGGCTGGTCGTCCCGCGGGAGCTGCCTCCACCCCCCGGCTTCGACCGGCTGATCCAGTTCGATCGCCTTGGGAAGGGCTCGCTGGGATACCTGCTGATCGCCGGTGGCGAGGCGCTGGCGATTGATCCGTCCCGGGAGTGGCGGGCGTGGTCGGACGCTGCGGCCGAAGCTGGCGCGCGAATCGTGGCCGTGGCGGACACTCATGTCCACGCCGACTACATCAGCGGGGCGCCCGAGATGGCCCGGGAGCTAGTCGTCCCCTACTACCTGCATCCCGCCGACAACGTGTGGCCGTACGATGGCACGCCGGGGCGACTGGAATTCACCGCGCTGAGCGACTGCATGCAGCTGGAGGTCGGCGGCCAGGTTCTGCGCACCTGCCACACGCCGGGGCACACGGAGGGGAGCGTCACGTTCCTGGCCGGGGATCCGGGCGCGGAGTCCGCGGCCTTCACCGGCGACTTCCTGTTCGTGGACTCCATCGGCCGACCGGACTTGGCGGGGAAGATGGACGCCTGGATCGGAGACCTGTGGGACAGTCTCGAGCGATCACGGAGGGAGTGGTCTCCCGATGCGCGCCTCCTGCCCGCTCACTATGGGGGGGAAGGGGAGCGCAACCCCGATCGCAGCGTGGATCGTACGTTCGGCGAGGCGCGGGCCGGCAACGCGACCCTGCAGATCTCGGACGCCGACGAATTCCGGGAGTGGGTCGAATCGCACGTCTCGACGCCGCCGGAGGCGTATCCGCACATCAAGGCGATCAACGTCGGACTGGCCCAAGTCACGCCGCAGCAGGCGGATGTGCTGGAGGCCGGCAAGAACGAGTGCGCGGTCGGCTAGGCGCCGCCGGATCCGCCCTCCCCAAAGGGCTCTCAAACCGTATATTGAAGGCACCGGCATTGCCCACGCCGGAACCTATCTGCCCCGGTTCGCCGCCTATCCGCAAAGCGGAGCGAAAGCGCCCCGACGCAGGAGCGCGCAGCGGAGATAGTAGTACAAGTGGTGTGCCGGAGCTGGGGGGCGGGACGCAAGGACCGCCCCTTTTTCTCATCCAAAATGCCCTTCGCAGGCCCAATTCGCCGCAGTTCTGCCGCCACAACATCGGGAGCGAACTCCGTAACGCCTTGCAAATAAAGCAATTTCGACGACGGTATGACGTTTGCCACGATGTTCGCCGAGTCTCCCCGCCGAATGCGGGATCCACGAGTCACTCACGCGGGCATGCGGAAGATGGCGGAAACGAAGAAGCCTGAAACAGTGGATCAGCTCCTCGAGAGCGCGGCCGAAATCGAGCTGGCCACGCACAGGCTGGCGCTGTACCTGGAGCACACCGACGACTGGGTACGCGAGCGTCCCGGGGAGGCCCTCGTGGCGGCCTTCGAGAGCTTGCCAGAGTCCGGACCGCTGCGGCGGGACCAGGATCGGACCCTGATCGATGCGATGAGGGTGCTCGCGCGGGAGCTGCCCGCGACGCACGCCCGGAAGAACCACATCCTGATGCGTCTCAGCACCGCTTCGCGGCAGGCCGCTCCCGAGGATTGACCGCCGGACCCCGACGCGTCCCGCGTCAGCCCAACCGCGTGAAACCGTAGATCAGCGCGAAGCCGATCAGAACCGTCAGACCGGTCCAGGCGAGGGCGACGAGCGCCCGTCCGGGCTTGAGATCCGGCGGCACCGAGTCGGAGGTCACCGCCCGCAGGTTGAGATAGCCCAGCACGGGAGCCGTCAGGAACGAGACGATGGTGGCGAAGTCCACCATCGTCGTGAGCGATCCGGGCAGGACCGCCAGGACGATCACGGTGAGACTGCTTAGGACCGCGATCGCCGCCCAGTAAGCGACTCCCGTTCCGGCGTAAGACGTAGTCCCCTCCGGGTCCACGAATGCCACGCGCAGTCCGCGGTCGATCGCCCTGGGGAACCCGTCGATGACGGTGAGGGTGGTGGAGAACATGGTCGTGAGCACGGCCGTGAACACGATCGGACGGGTCCAGCCGCCGAGGGTGTTCGTGTACAGATCGACCACCTGGCCCGAGAACTCGGTTCCGCGTGGACTGAAGGCCTCGCCCGCACCGTACATCAGGGCGGCGCCGAGGGCGAGGAAGGCGAAGGCCAGCACGCCGGTGCCCACGTAGCCGATCCGGAAGTCGAGCAGGACGGCATCCGGCTCGGAACGCACACCGGACGCCCGATCCTTGGCCAGCGTCCACAGGGAGCTCCACACGGAGATGTCGATCGCCGAAGGCATCCAGCCCATCAACGCGAGCACGAAC